>JAHDBW010000410.1 GCA_020630175.1 Anaerolineales bacterium | reverse complement strand
ACACGCAACATTTACGCGAAAGGAGACAACAGCATGTTTGATGGCTTTCCAACAGCGGGCTTACAGTTCTTAGCTGAACTGGCCGCAAATAACAACAAAGAATGGTTCAACGCTAACAAGACCCGCTTCAAAGAAGATCTGCAGCAGCCAGCACTAGAGTTTGTGCGCGTGATGGGCGAACGATTGCAAGATCCGTATCCAAATATGCGCTATGACTTACGCACCAACGGCGGCGGATCGATCATGCGTATCTATCGGGATACACGCTTCAGCAAAGACAAAACCCCTTATAAAACGGGGCTGGCTGGCATGTGGTGGGAAGGGCTTGGTAAAAAAACAGAAAGCCCGGCCTTTGGCTTTGAGTTAAGCGCGTCTGGCATTCGGCTAATGGGCGGTATGTTTGGCTTTCAGAAAGAGGTATTGGCGGCCTATCGTGAAGCCGTTGCTGATGCGACGTTAGGCGCTGAACTAGCTGAGCTTGTTGCCGCTATTGACGCCAAAGACGGCTATGAAATTGTAGGCGAGCATTACAAAAAAGTGCCGCGCGGGTTTGAGAAAGATCATCCACGGGAACGCCTGCTGCGCTTTGCCAGCTTGTATGGACACCTCACGCAAAGCATTCCGGCTGAGGTGGTGCAGTCTGCTGATTTGGTAGACGTTTGCTACGACCATTTTATGACGCTGGCGCCTATTCAACAGTGGCTGGTCAAGGTCATGGCACGCGTGAGCTAGCATGCAGTTAGATGCTGTATACAAAGCGCTAGCCGATGCTAGTCGGCGTAAATTATTAGAGGCGCTCTTGCTAGAAGATGGGCAGTCACTGTCGCAGTTAGAAACGCTACTGCCAGACATGACGCGCTTTGGCGTCATGAAACATCTCAAAGTTCTAGTCGACGCGAACTTGGTGACCACGCATAAAGTCGGGCGTGAGAAGCATCACTACCTAAACCCGATGCCAATCCAGTTAGTGTATGACCGTTGGGTAACAAAATTCAATCAACCAATTGCGCAGCAGCTTGCTGGGCTGAAATATCATGTGGAGCAAACTGCAATGTCTTCTTTGCCAGACCGTATTTATGAAATTGTGATTCAAGCCTCGCCCGAAGCAATTTGGGACGCACTCACCAGTAGTGAAACATCACCGCTGTATTACTTTGAAACAATCGTCAAGTCAGACTGGCAACCGGGCGCTGCCTATACCTATAGTAAGCCTGATGGCTTTGAAATGATTACGGGCAAGATTCTTGAAATTGATCCACCGCATAAACTCGTGCAGACGTTTCAGGCGATGTGGCCCGAAGGTCTAGCGTTACCAGAGACCAAAGTCACGTGGACAATTACAGATATTGGCGGTGCCTGTCATTTGCGATTGGTGCACGAAGGGTTGCCAGATGTGCCGCTTTCTAATGGCCTAATGAGCGGTTGGGCAACAATCTTGTCAGCCTTAAAAACGTTATTAGAAACCGGAGAACCGCTAAAAACTGGCGTTGAATAAGTTGATGTAAGGGGGCGGTTATAGTCGCGAGCTTTACTAAAGCGATCATGTACAATAACGCAATAGCTTATGCAACTTAGCGTTACTCTTGTCGATGTTGTCGTGATTAGCCTTGCCGGTGCAGCCATTCTTGCAGGTTGCATTTCGTCTTGGTTTCTTTGGACACGCTACAAGACATTCCATCGCGCGAATCAGTTTTTTGTCTTGTTACTGAGCGCGCTGGTGATCTTTGAGCTTTCTGAAGCGCTACATTACAGTGGCGTGCTAGGCGGAACGCTGCGCACGGCCTACCTCCCCATCGACTTTACTTGGCTCTATGGTCCGGCGCTGTATTTTTCCGTGCGCCGGATGATAAACCCCAATGAACAGTGGCAACCCAAGAACTGGTGGCATTTTGTAATGCCATTGTTGCAGCCCGCCTATCTACTTGCGCTGACTGTTGGCGGGGCGACTGTCAAATTGTGGTTCTGGTTGAATATTGACCAGCCCGGCTTTCTAGGCTTTGATGATTACTACACCGCATTTTCGATGTTGCTATACGGTTGGCTAGCTTGGCGCGTCACCCAAAACACATCGCCTAAAACCAAAACGCAGAAGCTAGCAGAGCGCTGGCTCAATGAGATCCTGATTGTGTTTGTTGCGTGTGGGGTTGTGGTGCTACTGCTAGATAACCTCATTCCAGACCTGATTGAAATGTGGACAGGCTTCTCTTTGTTTGAAGTGGGCTGGTACAAAGGCCTGTCGAGCATGATCTATAGCTTGGCGATTTCGATCATGTGTTTCCGCGCGATTATTTTCAATCAAGTGGCTGACCACTACACTGAGAAAAATGCACGCAAAGAAGACTATGCAATTGATGGCGCACAGATGGCGGCGCACGTTAGCCAATTGACAACCTACCTTGAGCAAGACAAGGCCTATCTTGACCCCAAGCTTACGCTGCAATCTACGGCAGACGCCTTAGATATTCCCGCAAGACATCTTTCGTATGTGATCAACGAAAAGTTCGATCAAAACTTTTCTGAATTGGTCAATGCTTACCGCGTGGCCGCAGCCTGTGAAATCTTGACGGCTTCTGGCAACAGCTACAAAAGCGTTTTAGATATTGGCCTCGAAGCGGGGTTTAGTTCTAA
>JAHDBW010000076.1 GCA_020630175.1 Anaerolineales bacterium | reverse complement strand
CAACGCGCTCTAACACTGCGTCTGTGCAAATGATCCCAGACCAAATTCCAACGACTGGGATGTATGGGGACACAAATTCTGCGTGGATTGTGTACCTACTCATTGCGCTGCTAGTCTTGGCAAACGGGGCTTCAGCAACCAGCAAGCGTCGCTTGAACTAACGGGGCTTAGCACGGTAAAGACTCTAAAACGGGCTGCAACTGCAGCCCGTTTTTCGTTTAAGTTACTAGTATGTGGTTCAGCGCTGCGTTCCTACTTTACTAATCCCAACCGAATTGATTTCACTGCCGCTTGTGTCCGGTCAGAAACACCTAATTTTTGGAATACCGTGCGGACATACCCTTTGACGGTGAATGGGCTGAGCACCAACGCTTCGGCAATGGCAGAGTTAGACAAGCCTTCAACAAGCAACCGCAAGACATCCATTTCACGGGGGGTGAGAGGGTCTGTAATTTCTTCGGCAATGTCTTGGTTTTTTTCTTGATCATCTAGATCGCGCAGCACGCTCTCTAAGAAAAGATGATCGACCTGCGCTGCGCCCGCGGCAATTGACCGGACGGTTGCAATTAGATCTTGTTGCGGAATATCTTTGAGAATAAACCCCGCAGCGCCTTTCGCCAATGCTTGCAATAAATAGGCAGTGTTGCGGTAAGTGGTCACCATCACTACGCGCGTGGCAAGCTGCTCTTCATTGATTTTTGCTAACGCCGTAAGCCCATCCATGTCTGGCATCCGAATGTCCATTAGCACCACATCTGGCTTTAGGAGGCGGATTTTTTCAAGCGCGGTGTGTCCACTATCAGCTTCACCGACAATGTTAATACCGTCCACATCCAGCATACTGCGCAACCCTTCGCGCACCATTTGGTGATCATCGACGATAAGCAAATTGATCATGTTATTTGCCTCACTCATACCTCGTCTTCCTTTGTAGATAGTTGCTCAAAGTTTTCGAGCGGAATTTGCACGGCGATTTCTGTGCCTTGTCCAACGCTGCTGGTAAGGCTAAATTTTCCGCCAATAAGCTGGGCTCGTTCTTCCATGCCAATAACGCCAAATTGTTCGGGGGCGGCGGTTAACGTTTTCGGATCAAACCCTTTGCCCCAATCTTTTACATTAATGTGTAGGGCTGCGGCGTCAGTATGTAACTTTACCTGAATACGATTTGTGTTGGCATGTTTGCGGGCATTGCTTAGCGCTTCTTGCACAATTCTAAAGATGGCCGTTTCTGAAGCGTCTGGCAAATGCTGGGCGCCCAAGTTTGCTTCAAAGTCTGCTTGCCAGCCTTGGGCGTTGGCGACTTTATTGACGTAGCGGTGCATGCCATCAATTAGGCCAAAATCTTCTAGTTCGGTGGGGCGTAATTCAGAAACCACCCAGCGCACTTCATCAATGGCCTCGCGTAGCCGCTTTTTGCCTCGGTCAAACTGAGCTTCAATTTTCGCGTCTTGCGCGGGCTTGAATTTAGATTCAAATGCATTGAGATGCATGTTTGCGCTCAGCAACATTTGTGTGAGCCCGTCGTGTAGATCTAACCCCACTAAGCGGCGTTCTTCTTCCTGCACTAAAGACATTTTATGAATTAGTTCTCGTAAGCGGGTATCGCGCGTGGTTAGCCCGTCAGTCATGTTGTTGAACGCGGTCGCAAGCTTTTGGAATTCGTGCTGATCATCAACCTCTACATTGGTTGACAGATCGCCAGCGGCAACGGCATCAGCGCCGCGTAGCAGTGCGCCAATATTCTTATTCATGCGACGCAAGAGGGGCAATGTCACGGCTGCAAAAATCCCTGCTGAAAGCAGGGCAATGCCTAAACTAATGAAGAATGTCATGCGCAGGGCTTGGTCTAAGGCGCTGCTGGCTTGGGTTAGATTGGCTTCAATTTGGGGCTGAATTTCATCAACGATGGTTCCCTGAGCGGCTTGAAATAAGACCAAGGCGAAATTTGCATAGTCTGCCCGACGTTGCGTGCGGCGGCTAATAAGTTGTGACCCAAGCGCTTCCATTTCATCACCGGCAATTTCTAGCTCTTTCGCTAAGCCTTGCGCTGCATTAGAAAGGGGCAACGCTTCAAATTGCTCATGATATGCCTGATAAGTTGCGATGCTGTCTAAGAATTCAACGCGGTCTAGTTCGCGTGGCGTGGCGAGGTAGGCAGCCAGCGCCAACATAATGTCCTGTTGACTGCTTGCCATTCCATTGATCGCATTTTGATAGGCTAGATCGGTTGGATTTGTGTCGCGCAGAGAACCAGACAGCAAGACTTCCGCGCGATCCTTGATGGTTGTGATGGCTTTGAGATTGGCATTTTGTAGCTCACGCTGCTCGATGAGGTCCTCACCTAAGCTCACTGCATTGCGATGCGCAGACCGTAAATCACTTACCCAGCGCTGTGCCTCAGGACTAGACGCAATCCGTTCGTAATTATCAACTTCAGCAATAAAAGCGCTCATTTGCTCGCGAAAGCGGGTCGCAAACCCAGATTCGCCTTCAATTTCATAGCGATACAGCGCGGCCTCTGCATCGCGCAACTGCGCTTGCATGTTGAGCGCTGCACTTTGTTGTTGTAATGCCTCATTTGCAGTTGTGAGACCAGTAGTGGCAGTGCGGCCAAGCAACACGAGTGCCCCAAAGCTAACAAGTAGGGATAGGCCAAACACCAGCATTAGCAGTGTTAGGCGGGAACGAATACTCAAAAAATACTCCGTTTATTCATTAAGGTGACGGGTCAACAGAGATTTTAGCCAAGTTATTGCATCTGGCGAAAGGTTATTAGCGGCGGCGAAGGTGATTTGGGCTTCATGGCCTACGTAGAATTCATAATTCCCAATGAGATTTTGCGCCGATTCCTTGAAGAGTGGGTCGTTCGTGGCAGCATCTGCGGCGAGGCGTAAGGCGGTGATGGCCTCTTCTGGCGTGTCGCGGTGCACCCACATCATTTTTTGAATAGCAAACCCAGCCACCAATGTGGCTTTGTAAACATCCCACTCTACGCCGCTAGGCGGGCGTGAGAAACAAGTTGAATAGACTTCTTTGACGGTTGGCAAATCAGGAAAGACTGGGTCACGCACAACATCGCCAGCATCGTCAATTAGCCCAAACGTAAAAAGCGCAATCGCTTCGCCAGTTTCAATTAGCGGTGTGACGTTTGCTAAGTAACCCGGTGTTGTTTGATATTCAATGTTGGTATCGCCTTGCTCAAATACAACGCGTGTTGCGCTTTTACCATCGTAGCCAAAGACAGTGTCCACCTCTAGATCTAAGAGATCGAAGGCAATTAGCGGCACTAAATCTAACCCATTTGCCGAGATCCCACCGTAATTGAGTGTGGTGTTGGTTGCGCAAAGATCTTCAATTGACTGGATGCCAGTATCTGCCCGCACGAACACAACGCTGCCAACGGGTGACCCCAAAATCGGCACTAACTCATTGAAGTTGTAGTCCACCGCACTGTCGCCTAATAAATATGGAAAGAAGATCGAACCGCTAGAGGCCAGAATGGTCTCTGGGTTGTGGTTGTAGCTAAATGCGTTTGCGCCAGCCACCCCAGAGGCACCGGGTTTATTAATCACTTGAACGCGTGTATTGGTACCCAAATGTTTTTGAAGAATTGGCGCAATCGTGCGAGCCCAAGTGTCTGTGCCGCCACCGGCAGAGAAGGGCACAACTATTTCGATTGTTTTGTCATCGTACACATTTTCTGTGATGGTACTTGGCACTGTCTGTGTTGTGTCTGCTGTTGGCGGGGCTATCGGGGCGCAAGCAGACACTATGCAGCAGAGTGCAGCAAAAAACCAAGACCATGGGCGCAGTTGAAACAGTTGTAAATACATGTGACTGCCCATAACTTACCAGCAATAGGAGGGTCGTACACCGGTCAAACGGACGGTTTACTGGTTATATATCAGTCTTACCCCCCAATCGATAGGGCGTATCCCCCCCGTAGGGCGCTGTTTAAATTCTGCTTGCTAGCTCTAAACTACATTGCTGCATTTTATTGCAAGTGTACGCACAGTTTAAGACTGGTGTGCGAGACAACATATGGAAAGGACATCTCCATTTGTGCGCTATAAAAATCAAATAATTTGAAGTTTACGGGCGACTATTTTATGTGCTGTCTTGTATTGCATGCCTTAAACATTTTCGGAGTGACTGCTGGAGTCACTCTCAAATTTCTTTTGGAGAAGAATAAATGATAAATCGAAAATCGTTATTGATGTTCCTCCTCATGCTTTCTATGGCATTGTTCGCTGCCTGTGGTGGTGCGCAAGAGGCTGCAGAAACTGTGGTTGAGGAAGCAGCTGAGGTGGTTGAAGACGCCGCTGAAGCTGTAGAAGACGCAGCCGAGGCTGTTGAAGGGGCGGCTGAAGACGTTGTTGAAGACGCGGCTGAGGTTGTAGAAGATGCAACTGACGGCGACATGATGGAAGAAATTACCGTTGCGTACTTCCTTGAATGGCCAACGCCAAACCAATTTGCACAATTGGAAGAAACCTACGACGAAGCCATGGGCGTGAAAGTTAACTGGGTTAGCTTTGACACCGGTGTTGCAATGTCAGCTGCAATGGCATCTGGCGATGTGCAAATTGCCTATTCACAAGGCCTCGTGCCATTTGCAAACGCTGTTTCAGCTGGCTTGCCACTGAAGATGGTGGGTGTTGCTGTGTCCTACGCTGAAAACGACAACTGTGTTGTTGGCGCTAGCGCTGGTATTGGCGTAGATAACGTGACTGACTTGCACGGCCAAAAAGTAGCAGTGCCAATTGGTACCGTTGCGCACTACAAAATGCTGCGCGAAATGGAACACCTCGGTGTTGACGTTGCAGAACTTGAAATTGTTGACCTTGCACCAGCAGACGGTGCCGCAGCGCTTGAACGTGGCGATGTTGCCATGGCTTGTGGTTGGGGTGGCGCGCTGGCGCGTATGAAAGAAAATGGCGACATTTTGATGACTGGCGCAGAAATGGAAGAAATCGGCATCAAAGTATTTGATGTGATCTCTGTAACCGAAGATTTTGCAGCTAGCCATCCAGACATGGTTTCAGCATTCTTGCAAGTGACTGAAGATGCAAACGCAATGTACCAAGCTGATCCAGCATCAATGCAAGACACCATTGCAGAAGCTGCCGGTATGGATCTAGACGGTTCAAACGCAGTGTTGGCAAACTTCAGCTTCCCAAGCAAAGACCAACAATTGTCAGCTGACTGGTTCGGCGGCACAGTTCAAGCCTTCATCAAAGACGTTGCAGACTTCTTCGTTGAACAAGGCGAACTAGACGCAGCGCTAGACAGTTACGATGGCACCATCGACACCTCATTCTTAGAAGGCATCAATGGTTTCGAAGCAATGGCAATGGAAGAGTCAATGGACGATAGCAGTGCGGACATGGCTATGGGATCAGTCACCGGCGCATTCGCTGGTGAAACTGTTGAAATCATCATCCCTTACGGGGAAGGTGGCGGCTCTGATACCTGGACTCGCGCTTTGGTTCCATTCTTACAAACCTATCTTGGTGATGACGTAACCGTTCAAGCCGTCAATATGAAAGGCGCTTCAGGAACTGTT
Source organism: Anaerolineales bacterium (assembly GCA_020630175.1). Taxonomy (GTDB): domain Bacteria; phylum Chloroflexota; class Anaerolineae; order Anaerolineales; family UBA6668; genus JAHDIM01. Next base: position 11,011 of record JAHDBW010000076.1, on the reverse strand, counting down.
GGTGCGATTGAATTTGCCCAAGTCCGTGACCACGATGGGCTAAGCTTGCTCGTTTCATCTGGTTCTAACGCATTGCCGTGGATCCTTGGTGATGACCGCGTAGACTATGACTTCGCACAATTCACTGGCGTGATGGGCTCTCCAGTTGGTGGTGTGGTCTACACCTCACCAGACACTGGCATCACCAGTCTAGAGGACTTGTGTGCAACCGACGCTGAATTGATCTACGGTGGGATTTCACCAACCGGTTTGGATCTGGTGCCACTACTTGCGTTTGACCAAATGGGCTTAGACTTCCTCGGCATTATGGGGTATGACGGCCGTGGTGCAGCGCGGGTTGCATTTGAACAAGGTGAAATCAACCTTGATTACCAAACCACGCCGGCGTTTGTAAAGAACGTACAACCACTAGTGGACGAAGGCGCTGCGGTCCCATTGTTCGCCATTGGTGTAATTGATGCTAACGGTGACTTCACCTCAGATCCTGTTTACAGTGACCTACCAACCGCTGCTGACGCAATTGCAGCGTGTGGTGGTGCAACTGACGGTGCAGCATTTGAAGGCTTCAAGGCTGCCGCAACCGCTGGTTTCGCCGCGCAAAAGAACCTCTGGGTTCATGGCGACGCGCCAGCAGATCGCATTGCTGACCTAACCGCAGCAGCACAAATGACACTTGCAGACGAAGACTTCCAAGCCATCGCCAAAGAATTGGTTGGTGACTATGAATTCTACGCCGGTGCAGAGGCTGTAGGCACCGCATTTGGTGCAGCTGGCGCAATGTCAGACGCAGCATTTGATTACCTCGTTGGGTTCTTGAACGACAACTACGATGCTGGCTTGAGCGGTGTGCGCCCTGGCGGCAGCGCAGCAGCAATGGACGACGGCGCGATGGCAATGGGTGAAGTTACCGGTGCATTCGCTGGCGAAACTATTGAAGTCATCATCCCTTACGGCGAAGGTGGCGGTTCTGACACATGGACCCGCGCACTGACCCCATTCCTACAAACTTACCTTGGTGAAGACGTAACCGTCCAAGCTGTCAACATGAAGGGCGCTTCTGGGACCGTAGGCGCGATTGAATTCGCTCAAATTCGTGATCATGACGGGTTGAGTTTGCTCGTTTCATCAGGTTCAAACACCTTGCCTTGGATCCTTGGCGACGAACGTGTTGACTATGACTTCACCGAATTTGCTGGCGTCATGGGTTCTCCAGTTGGTGGTGTGGTCTACACCTCACCAGACACTGGCATCACCAGTCTAGAAGACCTGTGTGCAACCGATGCTGAATTGATCTACGGTGGGATTTCACCAACCGGTTTGGATATGGTGCCACTACTCGCATTTGACCGCATGGGCTTAGATTTCCTCGGCATTATGGGCTATGACGGTCGTGGCGCAGCGCGGGTTGCTTTCGAACAAGGTGAAATCAACCTTGACTATCAAACAACCCCAGCATTCGTGAAGAACGTAATGCCATTGGTTGAAGAAGGCTCAGCCGTGCCATTGTTCACCTTCGGTGTCTTTGACGACGCAGGCAACATCGTTGCTGACCCAGCTTTCCCAGACTGGCCAACCTCTGCTGACGCAATTGCCGCTTGTGGTGGTGCAACCGAAGGCGTTGAATATGATGCATACAAAGCGGCGTTTACCGCTGGTTTCGCTGCGCAAAAGAACCTCTGGGTTCACGGTGATGCACCAGCAGAACGCATTGCTGACCTAACCGCAGCTGCCCAAATGACCTTGGCAGATGCAGACTTCCAAGCGATTGCAGCAGAACTAGTGGGTGAATATGAATTCTACGCTGGTGCTGAAGCTGTCAACACCTCATTTGGTGCTGCCAACAACATGTCAGATGACTCATTTAGCTGGCTCGTTTGCTGGTTGACTGACACCTACGAAGTTGAATTGCCTGCGAGCAGCAACTGCGGCGGCTAAGACATAATTTCTCGAACTGTACTGTGGCAGCTGGTTTTTGACTGGTTGCCACAGTTGCAGCTTGCGTTATAAAAATTAGTCGCGTTGCGCACTTTACATTTGGTGAGTGTGCGTAACTGCATTCTGCCAACAAACTGATCGTTGTTTTTTTACAAAGCTTAGTTTGTGGTTCTTCTCAAAGGAGTTGGGAGCGTCGAAATCCCAACTCCTTTTCGTTAGCAAAAGACATTGCTTTTTGATCGGGCAAACTGATAAACAGGCAACGTCTCTTTCTGACTAAAGGAAAAAGATATTAGGAAGAGTGCGTCCAGTATCACCACACTGTTACTGGCAAAGAGGAGCATTAATATGTGGCAATTTGTTTTGGAGGCATTTGCGATCATCTTCACTCCGACAACCCTTGGCGTTATGTTACTAGGGGTTGGCGTTGGGATGACGGTCGGTATTTTGCCTGGACTGGGAGGGACTGTCGGCATGTCGTTGCTGATTCCCTTCATTTTTGGGATGGATGCGGAAACCGCAATCCCGCTCATGATCGGCGCGGCAGCTGTTATTCACACGGCTGATACGTTTCCGTCTGTGCTGTTGGGGGTGCCGGGGTCTTCCGGGTCACAAGCAACAATTATGGATGGATACCCGCTGGCGCGCCGCGGTGAAGCTGCGCGCGCGTTGGCAGCTTCATTTTTCTCATCAATGTTTGGTGGGCTAATTGGTGCTTGTACGCTATTGCTGATTTTGCCAATCGCGCGCCCGCTAGTATTGGCCTTTGGCTCACCAGAGCTGCTGATGTTGGCGATTTTAGGGCTTTCTATGGTTGCGATTTTGGCAGGCAAACGACCGCTGCGGGGCTTGATCTCTGGCGTGCTTGGGCTGTTGATTGGGGCTGTTGGGGCGGCACCTACCTCGCCGGTTTATCGCTATACGTTTGAAACCCTCTACTTATTTGATGGGCTAAAGCTTGCGGTGCTAGCACTTGGGCTATTTGCGCTACCAGAAATTTTAGATCTCTTGGCGTCGGGCACAAGCATTGTGCGCGAAGGGGCGCAGCAAAAGAACATTGTGGCCAGCTGGAAACAAGGGTTTCAAGATGTAGTTCGTAATCGATTCTTGGTGTTCCGTTCAGCGGCGCTTGGTGTGATGGTCGGCTTTATTCCGGGTCTTGGCGGCGCGGTTGTGGACTGGATCAGCTACGGGATTGCCCGCCAAACGGTCAAAAATCCAGAAGGATTTGGCCAAGGTGATATCCGCGGCGTTATTGCACCCGAAAGTTCTAACAACGCAAAAGAAGGTGGGGCGCTTATTCCAACCTTACTCTTCGGTATTCCGGGCAGTGGTGGGACGGCAGTGTTGCTTGGTGCGTTCATTTTGCTTGGCCTACAACCGGGGCCTAGCATGTTGAAAGAAACTGGCAACCTCAACATCACCATTCTAATTATTGTGACCTTAGCCGTTGCCAATGTGTTTGGCACAACGGCGTGTTTATTACTAACAAATGTTGTTTCACGGTTGGCAACGGTCAAAGCTTCACGCTTGGCTCCGTTTGTCATTGTGATTATGTTGACTGGTGCTTACCAAAGCACGCGCCACTGGGGTGATCTTTTGGCGTTTGTCGTGATCGGTTTATTTGGCTGGATGATGCGCAAGCTCAAATTCCCGTTACCGCCAATGTTGATTGGGTTTGTTTTGTCGGTTGGTGTTGAACGCTATCTGTGGCTTTCGACTGCGCGTTACGAATGGGAATGGCTCACTCGCCCTGGCGTCATGATCTTGGCTGTTATTACAGTCGTGCTGACCGTTGGTGGTTTCCGTGTCAACCAACGCACGTCACGCAATGCGCAACAAATTCAACAGGAGATTAGCAATGAGGGAGCATAAATTAGAAAACATCGTTTTTCTGACGGCGCTACTAGGCATCTTCGGTTGGGCATCGGTAACGTCATGGGGCTTTTCAGACCAAGCGCAGACGTATCCACGGTTGGTGTCTTATGGTGGATTTATTCTGTGTGCAATTGAGCTTGTGGTCTATACCCTGACTGCCAAAGGCGATGATCTCAAAGATCAAGCCAAGAGTTTCTTTGCTAGCCCGCTGGCTTATATTTTGTTATTTGCCGTTTACATTGTTGCCGCCTATTTGACGATGGGCGAAACCATCACCTACAACGAAGACAAATTGTTGCCCATCCCAACGGCTATCAGTATGGTGTTTGCGCTATTACTGACGTTGCTAATTGTGTACAACGTGGGGCGCTCAATTTTGCCATTTGTGTTGTATTTGTTGTTGTATTACGTACTGATTTATTTCATCGGTATGGTGATAGCCAGCGCGATCTTTGTTTTCCTATTCTTATTGTTCATTGGAAAAATGAAATGGTACTTGGCATTGCTTTCCGGCATTTTAGTGCTCTTCTTCCTAATAAATCTGGAAGACATCATGAGCTTGCGCTGGCCAGACAGCATTATTGATCCGCTGGAAATGCTTGGATTCTAAGTTTCGTTTGTAAAGCACAGGGACGAAATTGAAGCTGCTATGGGCGTGCAAGCTCAGCAGCACAACGCTGCGATAAGGGGTAACCACTTGTGGAGAGACAAGGTGTTATCCCTTATTTGCAATAGTAATCGTAATAAATATCATGAACCAAAAATCTTTTGATGTTGTTGTCGTCGGGGCTGGCAACGCTGCCCTTTGTGCGGCGATTGCCGCGCGTAACTCAGGTGCGTCGGTCTTAGTGTTAGAAAAAGGCCCGCAACATAAGCGCGGTGGCAACTCTTTCTTTACGGATGGCGCCATTCGTTTTCCATTCAACTCGCTTGATGATCTGCGCGTCATCATCCCGCAAATGTCGGATGCAGATGCAGCAAACATCGTCTTACCGGCGTACACAGAGGCAGACTTCCGCGCCGATTTTCAACGCATTACGGAAGGACAAACTGACCCAGTATTGTCGGATCTGTTGATCAGCACTGCCTATGACACCATGGTTTGGCTGCACGGCGAAGGCATTCAATTTGACATGATCTACGACAACCAATCGTTTATCAAAGATGGCAAGCACCATTTTTGGGGCGGGTTGGTGGTCAAAACGGTTGGCCGTGGCATTGGGCTCATCGATGCACTGAATGCGCGGGCAACCGAACTTGGCATTGAGGTTTGGTACAACGCGGCTGGCACTGAATTGCAAAAAGATGCGAGCGGCGCTATTTCTGGCATTACTGTTCAAACGGAAGGCGGGTCTCAAACCGTGGCTGCGAAGTCAGTTGTTTTAGCCTGCGGCAGTTATGAAGGTAACTTGAAGAAGCGCATTGCCCAAATGGGCGCCGAATGGGAAAACGCAATTTTGCGTGGCACTGAATTCAATACCGGCGACGGCATCGATATGGCGCTGGCTGCTGGTGGCGTTCGGCACGGAGACTGGGCCGGTGGGCATGCCATCTCAACCGATGCGAATGCGCCCAAAGTTGGCGACTTTACGCAAGCCGGGGACATTTTCAAAAAGAGCTCTTATCCGCTGGGTCTCATCATCAATAAAGAAGGCAAGCGCTTTGTGGATGAAGGTGCTGACTTCCGCAACTATACCTATGCCAAATATGGCCGCGAGGTGCTGAAACAAACCGATGCAACCGCCTATCATGTCTTTGATGGCCAAGTTGCTGACCTGTTGCGCTCTGAGTACCGTGAAGAATTATGCACCGTCCACTCGGATGACACGCTAGAAGGGCTGGCTGAAAAGATGGATGTGGATCAGGCTGAGTTTATGAAGACCATCCATGATTACAACGTTGCGGTGCAACCTGGCGACTTCAATCCACAAGTGTTAGATGGCAAAGGCACGGTGGGCATTACGCCGCCGAAATCCAATTGGGCTAACACAATTCTGAAAGCGCCGTTCTTGGCCTTCCCCGTAACATGCGGTTTGACCTTTGCATTTGGCGGCGTCAAAGTCAGCACAAATGCCGAAGTTGTCGATGCGACAGATGCGCCAATTCCGGGCTTGTATGCCGCTGGCGAAATGGTCGGCGGGTTGTTTTATAAGAATTACCCCGGCGGCTCTGGGCTGGCGTCTGGCGCTGTGTTTGGCAAGTTAGCTGGTGACCATGCTGGCGCGTATAGCGTGAGCGACTAACACGCATGCCTTCAGAACCGCTGCCCAAGCGCACAATGTTTGCCGCTTGGGCTGACAATCGCGTGCATAAATTTCAGAGTATTGACGATAGTGCTGTGGCAAACAAATAAGAATTTATGTCATTTTCGTTTGTTGTTGCAATTATTTTCGGCCTCTGCGGTGGACTGGCGGCGCGTTATTTCAGCGTGCCGGGTGGGGCATTTATTGGCGCTATGTTTGGCACTGCGGTGTATAGCGCAACGGTCCAAGGTGGGATTTCCATGCCTAGTTATTTACGGGTCGGGATCCAAATTGCGGCTGGGATTTTGATCGGCACCACCGTCAAGCGCGATCTATTTCAAGGTGATATTTATGTCTTTATGTGGGCGGCAATTGGGGCGTTGACGTTTCTGTGCGTTGGACTGCTTTTCGCATTTATCGCGGTCAGGCTGGGCCATTTAGACCTTGCTACCGCACTCTTTGGGTTCGCACCGGGTGGCCTGACGGGCATGTCTGTTGCGTCTGAGGAAGAGGGTGCGGAAGCAGCCAAAGTCGTTCTGATGCACGTGACGCGTGTCTTTCTCTTATTTTTTACTGTTCCATTTCTTGTGCGCTGGCTGCTGCGGCAGGCGCAATAGCATACGCCTGAGTTTGCCGTCTTCTTTGCCCCTATGGGCCTTCATGATCTAACAATTCGCCATTAATCAATACCTATTCTCATGTCTCAAACGTCAATTCCTTGTGTCCTGATGCGCGGTGGTACGTCGCGCGGTCCCTATCTACACCTAAAAGATCTACCAACCGATGCGGCTCAGCGTGATGCAGTGTTGCTGCGTTTGATGGGCTCGCCTGATAAACGCCAAATCGATGGCATTGGCGGGGCAACAACCGTCACCAGCAAAGTGGCGATTGTCTCTAAGTCTACGCATCCTGATGCAGACATTGACTACCTGTTTGCGCAGGTTGATATCGAAGACGCGATTGTGGACTGGTCGCCAACGTGTGGCAATATGCTGTCTGGCATTGCGCCGTTTGCCATTGAAGAAGGTTTATTTCCGGCCAGCGTTGGTGAAACCACGCTGATGATTCGTAATGTCAACACGGAAAGCTTTATCAGCGCGACTGTACAAACGCCTAACGGTGAACTGACGTATGAAGGGGCAACGGCGATTGATGGTGTGCCCGGCACAGGCGCGCCCATTCGGCTAAATTTCTTCAAAATCACCGGGTCTAAAACGGGCAAACTATTACCTACTGGCAACGTGCGCGATACGATTGATGGCGTTGATGTGACATGCATCGATGTTGCGATGCCGATGGTCATTGCACACGCAGCCAGCGTTGGTAAAACTGGCGCTGAAACGCCGGCAGAGCTGATGGCAGATAAGCCGTTCTTAGCGCGTATTGAGCAAATTCGCCGCAACGCTGCGTTGAAAATGGGGCTCGGTGATGTTGCCGGGAAAGTGATTCCGAAGTTTGCAATTGTCTCTGAGCCGCAAGCTGATGGACACTTTTCATCTCGTTACTTTGCTGCCGAAGGGAAGTGTCACCAGTCGTATGCGGTGTCTGGCTCGATTTGTATTTCGGCCTGCTCTGCACTAGCAGGCACGACCGTGGCCGATATGCTGCGTGAAGATGAGCGCTATCCAAATATGGTGCGCATTGAGCATCCCAGTGGTGCCATTGATGTTGGCTTGCACGTCAACCGTGATCCAGAGAACTTCGAAGTAATTTCGGGCGGGGCGCTGCGCACAGCGCGCCGGATTTTTGCTGGGGATGTCTACATCCCAACGCATGTTTGGCAGAAGTAAACCGCGCAGCTAAGCATGAAACTTTTAGTCTTACCCGGCGATGCAATCGGCCCTGAAATTACCGCCGCAACGTTACAAGTCTTAGCTGTTGTTGATCAGAAATTTACGCTCAACCTAAGCTATGAACACGCTGAAATTGGCTTCACTGCGTTAGAAAAATACGGCACAACGTTTCCTGAGGCGGTCGAAACGCAAGCGCGAGACGCCGCTGGAGTCATCTTGGGACCCGTCTCTCATAACGCCTATCCGCCCGTGGCAGCAGGCGGTTTGAACCCGTCTGGCGAATTGCGCAAACGCTTAGATTTATACGCCAATATTCGGCCAGCAAAGTCCATCGCGGGCTTACCGCCGCGCTGTGGCACACCTGTGGATTTAGTAATCGCCCGTGAAAACACGGAAGGCTTTTATGCCGACCGTTCGATGTTTTCTGGTCCCGGAGAGTTTATGCCAACGCCTGATATGGCGCTTTCGATCCGCAAGGTAACCCGTAAAGCCTCGCTGCGGATTTGCGAAACGGCCTTTCAATTGGCAGCCCAACGGCGAAAAAAAGTGACTGCCGTGCACAAGGCCAACGTGCTGCGTACCTCAGATCAATTCTTTTTAGAATGTGCCCGCGAAGTGGCAGCAGCGTATCCCCATATTGTTTATGAAGAGCAGCTAGTGGATGCAATGGCCGCGTTACTCGTGCGTGATCCAAGCCCGTTTGATGTGATTGTGACCACCAACATGTTCGGTGACATTTTGTCTGATTTGGCAACTGAGCTTTCAGGCAGTATTGGCTTAGCCGCTTCGCTAAATGCCTCTGATGTGTACGCAGTTGCGCAAGCCCAACATGGCTCTGCGCCAGACATTGCCGGGCAGGGGATTGCGAATCCAAGCTCGCTCATTGGCTCCGTGGCAATGTTGTTACGTTGGCTGTCAGAAAAACACGCGCTGCCTAACTTTGGTAGTGCGGCAACGGCAATCGAGCAGGGTCTTGTTACGACCGTATCACAGCCAGAAACACGCACAAAAGATCTTGGCGGCACGCTGGGCACGGCTGCATTTACCACAGCCCTGATTGAACAAATTCGTCTGCAATAACACAGTCCAACTTATGACAAAACCAAATTTACTTATCCTCGATGATTACGAAGGCATCGTTGCTAAAGCGCCTGCGTTAGAAAAGCTGCGCACCTTGGCAAATGTCACGATCCTAGATCAGCCGCTAACACCAGCGACGTACCATCTATTGCAGGGGCAACAAGTCTTGTTGGCATTGCGCGAACGTACCAAGATGAATCGGGCGTTTCTCGCACACTGTCAGGACGTTGAGCTAATCTTACAAACAGGGAGTAATGCGTATCATCTTGATCAAGCTGCTGCGAATGAACAAGGCATTGTCGTTGCGTTAGGCAAAGGCGCCACAAAGAACCGGCGCAGCGTGTCTGAGTTAGTGCTAGGCTTTATGCTGGCCTTGGTGCGCAAAATTCCGCAATTAGATGCTGAAATGCGTAAAGGCGCGTGGTTTGAAAACATTGGCGAAACGCTAGACGGTAAAACGCTGGGCATTCTTGGTTATGGGCGGCAAGGCCAGACCGTTGCCCGCTTGGCCCAAGCCTTTCATATGAATGTGATCGCCTGGGATCGATCTGGGTCTAGCCCAACTGTTGCTGCAAACGGGGTGCAATTTCTGCCTTTAGCGGACGTGTTAGCGACGTCAGACGTGCTCTCGATTCATCTCAAGCTATCTGACGAATCGCGCGGGTTCCTGACGCGCGAACGGCTCTACGCGATGAAGCGTGGCGCGATACTAATCAATACAGCACGGGGCGCAATTGTTGACGAACTGGCCTTGATCGATGCGCTGCAAGACGGTCAGCTTTCAGCGGCGGGCTTAGACGTATTTGCCGTAGAGCCATTGGCTACCGATAGCCCATTACGTGACTTGCCAAACGTGCTGATGACGCCGCACGTCGGCTGGAAATCTGAAGATGTTTTCTATGAATTTGTTGCGATTGTTACAACGCGCTTTGAGGACTGGCTGGCGGGCACATTACTGCCAAAGGATGTGCTGAATCCAACTGCGTTTCAGGTTGAGCGACCGCGTAGCGGGGGGCTCTTGTTAGATTAAATAACGTTTGGCAACATTAAATTCTTTTGAGTTGCATCTGTTAGTCTAATAACATGTCTACTACTAAAAAATCTGTCATTATTCTTTGTACGGGGAATTCATGCCGTAGCCAAATGGCTGAATATCTTATCAACGCGCGTTTAGGCACGCATTATGAAGCTGTTTCTGCTGGCACGCGTCCAAGTGGTTATGTGCATCCCAATGCGGTGCGCGCATTAGCTGAGATCGACATTGATCTTTCAATGGGTCAGTCGCAATCTGTAGATGCTTTTGCTGACCGTTACTTTGACTACGTCATCACGGTCTGTGGCTCAGCAAAAGAAAATTGCCCAGTTTGGATGGGCGGATCTGGTCAGCAAGTCCACATCGGGTTTGAAGACCCAGCTGATGCAACGGGCTCAGACGCAGAAGTGCATGCTGTGTTCCGGCGCGTACGTGATGAGATTATTACAGACGTACTGGGCTTTTTAGAAGCTGAACTATCTAAGTAATCTGACACTATTTTGAAAATTAGGCTGCGTGTTGCGAACCGTAACACGCAGTTTTTAGTTAATGGATTTCTCATTGAAAGTCGCTACGGTTCTTTCACCGATTTCAAACGGTGCGCTTAATGTCGGCTCGTATAATGCGCGGTAATCACAGTCGTAGTAAGGAGACCGAATGATCAAGATAAAACCGCATTGGTTATTGATGTTTGTATGTGGCATATTGCTCGCCGCGTGTACAGCCCCTGGCCAAGTGATCACTGAAAAAGTGATTGAAATTCCAGATGCTGGCATCGATGAAACTGTTGCAACCGAAGTTGTTGTTGTGGCTGAGGTCAGTGATCCAACAGCAACACTTGCCCCAACTGAGGCTCCCACAACGGTGCCGACCGAAGTCGTTGCCCCACCGACAAACACTGATGTTCCTGTCGCAGCTGAAGCTGAGCAAGAGGCAACAGCGACGGAAACCGCAACGAACACGCCAACGCCAACAGAAACGGTAGCGGCGACCAACACGTCTGCACCAACTCGGACTGCAACAGCAACGGATGTGCCGTCGACTGCAAC
>JAHDBW010000409.1 GCA_020630175.1 Anaerolineales bacterium | reverse complement strand
TGATCTAGATCAAATTCATCTCGAATTTCACCGACAATTTCTTCAACCAGATCTTCCAGCGTTACGATACCGGCCGTGCCGCCGGCTTTATCTAGCACAATGGCGATGTGCAAGTGTTGCTTTTGAAAGGCAACTAGCAGATCTTCAATTTTGTGCGTTTCTGGCACAACAGGTACAGCATTGAGCAATAGGCGAATGTCGAAGACGTCACGCCCTTGTAAGTGATGTTTTACAAAATCTTTGAAGTGAACCGCGCCAATAATATTGTCGAGATTGCCTTCATAAACTGGGAAGCGACTGTGCTTACTTTCGGTGACCATGTCGAAAATTTCAGAGAGTGGTGCATCGTGTGCAATGGCTGAAATTTTGTTGCGTGGCGTCATTACTTGGTTAACTTGGCGGTCGCCAAAGTCGAAGATGTTGAGCAACATCTCTTCTTCGTCTTCATTGAGCAAGCCGCTTTCTGCTGTTTCGCTAACCAATAATTCCAACTCTTCAGTCGAGAATAAGCGGTCATCACCAGAAGCTGGTGGCACGCGGAACAAGCGTAGCAAGCCGTTACCAATCTTGTTGAGCACGGTGACTGCTGGCCCTAAAATTAGGCCGGCAATTTTCATTGGCCGATGCACCCAGAGTACAGTCTTGTCTGCCGCAGAAAGCGCCAGCGATTTAGGGATCATTTCGCCAATAACCACGTGCAAGTACGTGAGCATGCTCAACGCAATGAGATAGCCAGAGGTGGTAATGAGCGCTGAGTGTGGGTCTTGCCCAATCAGCCGCGCCAGATACGGTTCAATGAAGTGGCCGATCTGCGGCTCGCCATACATCCCCAAGCCTAGAGAGGCAATGGTAATCCCTAGCTGCGCCGTGGCAATATATTGATCTTTGCCTTCACGCGAGTCTAGCGTTTTTGCAATTTGGGCGGCCACAGTGTTGCCATCATCTGCTAGCTGGTCGATACGGGTTGGGCGCACCCCAACAAGGGCAAATTCGGCTGCTACAAATAGACCGTTTAGCAAGATCAAAATCAAAATGATGATGATCGGGACAGTCAGCACAGAAAAGCTTGGTAGGGTTTCTGCATCGCCTGCAAATAAAGCCGAACCGAAGAATAAGACGCCCGGTGTAGCGGCAAGCAGTAGCGGTGTTCGGTGTTCTGTAACAAGCTTATTCATCGCGGTTTGCTACCTCCCACTCACCTGTGTCGGCGTTCTTTGCGCCAGGTAGTAGTAGTGAAACTTCTGTAATTGTTAGTCCGTCAATCTGTTCGACGCGCACTTTGGTGTTGGTTTCACCAAGTTCAATTTCGTCGCCAACTTCGGCCACATGGCCCAGCTTTGTAAAGACCAGACCGCCGATGGTATCGGCCAGTTCGGTTGTAAATGACATATCGTAATATTCGTTGATATCGACAATGAGCAGCTCTGCTTTGAGGTAAACGCGCCCATCTTTGCCAGCAGAAACAAGCGCGACTTCATTATCGAATTCGTCTTGTACTTCACCGGTGATTTCTTCAACGAGGTCTTCAATGGTAACCATGCCATCGGTGCCGCCATATTCATCTAGCACAATTGCCAGATAGCGCAGGGTATCACCCAGCTCTACCCATAAATTGGCAACAGGCAGCGTTTCTGGAACGTAGATGACCTCACGCATGATTTCTTTTAGCGAGCCTTCGTTTTTCAACGTTAGCTTGAAAAGATCTTTAACATGCACATAGCCTTTGATTTGGTCGCTATTATCTTCATAGATCGGAATACGACTAAATCCGCTGTCAATGGCAGTTTTCAGCACCGTTGCTGGCGCTGAGTCAATTGGCGCTGCAATGATTTTGGTGCGTGGTGTCATGACTTGCCGCGCGGTGAGATCTCGCAGGCGGAAGGCGTTGCGCAGCATTTGGCGCTCGTCTTCATCAAGCAAGCCCCCTTCGGTGCTGTCACTAACCAGAAGTTCAATTTCTTCTGGCGAGTGCACATTACCGTGCCCGTGGCCATGGTCTAGCCCAATTAGGCGCATGAGAATGTTGCCACTGCCGTTGAAGAACCATACAAATGGCTTGAGCACCATTTCAGACCAACGCATAGGCGCTAGTGTGTAGAGGGCGACCTTCTCTGGGAATTGCAATGCAAGCGATTTTGGTAGGAGCTCACCCATCACAACCTGAAGGATTGTGAGCAAGATCAACATGAGGGTTGCAGAAATGGTTTCGGCGGTGGCGTCTGCCCAGTTACCGAGACCGGCCAAGACAGGCGCTAGCTTTGCAGCTACGCTCCCTTGCCCATATGCACCCAAAACGAGTGAGGAAATGGTGATCCCAATTTGGCACGTGGCGATGTAGTTATCCAGACGCTTGCCATCTTCCATAATAGGAAGCAGCTTTTGCGCTGTCTTATCGCCATTTGCGGCCATTTGGCTAATACGTGTTTTTCGGCTTTGGACCGTTGCGAATTCGGCGCCCACGTAGAGCGCGTTAAAGCTCACCATAATCGCGATGGCGGCAAGGATAATTATTAGTGTCAAGGCTAACCTAAAGTCAAGTCAAATAGAGGGAATAAGTGGTTTGTGAATACTTTTTTATTATAGAGGGTCTTGCGCGTTACACCAAGCGGGAAATTTGAGCAATTTATTTGGGACTAT
>JAHDBW010000408.1 GCA_020630175.1 Anaerolineales bacterium | reverse complement strand
GTGCCACCCCGCGGGGTGGCACTACTGTTTTGTTTCTGAAAAGAGGCGCGATTATCTAGTGTTGACGGCCGGATGTTTAGCGTTCGGGCAGGGTCAATTCCCAACCGGGGACAATAAAGTCGAAGTTGGGCACCCACGTGTTGGCGGCTTGTAAATCCAGCACCGGGACGCCAGTTTGACGCGAGATATAAAAGAGCGTGTCACATTCGCCAACGCGCCAGTAACTGCCGAAATCACGCCCGTGGTTGATGTCTTGCGTACAATCGATTGGCACAGTGGTTGGTGGAGCAGCACCCGTGTTCGGTTCTGCTTGTGGAGCCGTTGTTGGGCCGACGGTTGCGGTCGGTTCTGGCGTCACAGTTGCTGTGGCCGTGGCAACTGGTGCTAGCGTATTTGTTGGCGCTGGCGTTGGCGTTTCAAACACGTTTCCATCTTCTGTGAGTACAACAAAGTCAATCGTTTCTGATGCTGCCGATGGGTTGCCGCTTGCGTCAAGTGCATAGATCTTCAAGGTATGTTCGCCGGGGTCTACGGTTAGGCTAGTCCCCCAACGGCCTGAGCTACTGGCTTGAGTTTCGCCAGCAACGACACCATCTAATAGCAGTTGAACCGGCTGGTCTGGAATTGAAAGCCCAGCGAAATCAATTTCACCCGCCAAATAATCTTCTGTTTCTAGATCAATATTCAACGCAGCATCGTTTTCAGCCCGCTTGAGATTCAACGCCAACGGTAATGACGCAATAAGTTCATTATTGTCTGCGTCTACTGCGATCGCTTTGATCGTATGGTCCCCTTGGCTAAGCTCCGTTGCAAATGACCAAGCGTTACTGTCATCAATCGGGACAACTGCAACAAGCTCAGCATCAATATAGAGCGCAATACTTTCACCATCTAAGGCGTCACCCGCAAGCACCACATTGCCAGCAGTGGTGGTATTAGGTAGCAAAATGGTCGGCACACTATAAACTGGAGACGGGGTTGGAGTCGCTTCAATTTCAACAGCATCTACAACATCAATCGTAATCGCGCGTGAAGCTGAAAATGCATCACCATTCTGGTCTAGTGCATTCACAACAACAGCATAGGTGCCGAGGGTATCAAAAGGGGCTTCCATTTGCCAGTTACCAGATTGGTTGACTGTCGTTTCAGCAAGCGGTGTGCCATTGGCAATCAAGACGACCTGTCCACCACCTAACCCAACCCCTTCAAACGCTAGTGCATCGCCAACTACCAGTTCTGTATCTTGAATTGGATCAAGTAAGCGTGGCGTGTGGGCAACTGCAAGCGGCGTGCGCAGCATTAGTGCCAAGACCAGTAGAGCGATAAATAAAAGCAATAGCACGATCCATTTACGGCGATCATGCGCAATGAGTTGTTTATCTGGCATTGAACGTTGCATAGAGCCTAGCGATTGATTCCTAGCTTGGCCATAACGTCGTCTTCATTCAGGCCAGTTGCAAAAAGCCCAGCTTGTTCAATCCAGCTTGGAGCTTCTGTGGCCTGCCATTGCTTCGCTTTGACAATTTCAACAATGCGTTCCACGCTCAATGCCGCCATTTCTGCATAAGACTGTACGCCAGCGCCGTTCAACCGCTTTTCATAGGTTTTGCCGATGCCGTGAATCAGTTTCAAATCATCTTTCTGTTTAACAATAACCTGTGGCGAGCTTGTCTCAGCTGCTTCTGCCGAGGCAGTCAGTTCCGCTACTTTTGTTTCAGCGGTATTCAGGCGGTCCCGCAAACGCTGCATCTCAGCTTCAGCAGTGCTTGTAAGCTCAGAGCGCTGCTGCTTTAAGCGTTCGATTTCTGTTTGGGCTTCTACTAACTGGGTTGTCAGTAGTCCTTGCTGTTCAGAGACTTCATCAATATCAAGTTGAAGGGCTTCAATTTCAGCGCTATCTACAGTGGCAATTTGCAACTTACTTTCCAATTCAGATTCTAAGGTGGTATTTTCAGCATTAAGCGTAGCCACCTGTTGCTCTAATTTATCGTAGCGGCCCCGCCAAAAAATAAGATCAATCACCCAGCCAATAATCCAGCCGATGATGATGCCAATGATAAGAAAAACCCAAATATTCATAAATGCGTCCGATTTGAAAACTTATGCTCTAAAACGTCTTTTTTATTCTACATGGGATAGACACGAATGCGTAATACAGGCAGGTTATAAGTGGGTATCTGTGACGGCATATCAATGATAATAAGGCACATATGAAACGCCTATTATTTTCACTAATCTTGACTTTGCTACTAACGGCATGTGGAGATGCCACCGCAACTACCGCAGTTAGCGGCACGCCTGAACCCTTGCAAGCCTGTAATGCGAATGCCGGTGATGCCCCCACCGGAAAAGCGTTATTTGAACAAGACGTGCTGACGTACTACGGTGGATGTATTACCTGCCACACAACACAAGCGGCAGTCACGCTACAAGGCCCTAGCTTGCAAAACATCGCTACAATTGCAAATTCACGCGTTGCTGGGCAGTCCAATGCCGATTATTTATGTCAGTCTATTTTGCAACCGAATGCATACTTAGTTGAAGGATTTGAAGCTAACCAAATGCCACCCTATTATGCCAACTGGCTAAGCCAACAAGAGTTAGATGACATCGTTGCCTATTTGCTGACTCTAGACTAACGCAACA
>JAHDBW010000407.1 GCA_020630175.1 Anaerolineales bacterium | reverse complement strand
AGATCAAGGCCCGCGTAGAAAAGCTAAGCTAGCGCTACAACGACATGTATCTGTGACAGCGCCGCACAAACGTAGCACGACGGCTAGCCGTGGTGCTGCGTTTGCCACAGTTGCGCATACACAACACCTGATTAAACAAAAACGGGACTGCAAAATACAGTCCCGTTTGTTTTTAAGTTGAATCTGGCGCGTTAGAACTTGCGAATGAGCGCGCGGATGGTAACCGTGCCGCCCGGGCTTACTTCCAGTGCTTGCGCAATGACTGTCCCCGGTCTTGGTGAATTATTGACAATTGCCACACCAGGAATGCTAGATGACACTAAGAAGTCGCCCACGTTGACCGGTCCAGACACTTTAATGCTGGCCGTGCCAACTAAGACAGACTGGCCATCTGCGCCCGCCACAGCCGTAATCAACGGCGTGCCCGGCGTGGTGCAAAGGATTAGCGCGTCTGGGTTGGCATTGGCCGGGTCAATACACAGCACATCGCCGAGGGTAAAGCCAACGCTTGGGCTATTGCTCGCAACAACTGAACTTTGCGGCACAGCAGTTGGCACCGCTGGCCCTGCTACCGTTTGCGATTCATTGAATACACCAGGGATCAAAATGATTTCACCCGGAATAAGCGTATTCCCCGCACGGGCAGAAATCACAGGATTGATTGCTTTTAGCACGCGTGGTTCATGCCCAAACGCGATAGAGACTGAGTCCAATGTATCGCCCGCTTGCACCGTATATTCAGTGACAGACGAAGCTGGAATGGCATTTTCGTTTACGGTTGCAACGTCAGATGCAGACGTTGTGGTGATGGTTGCTGGTGCCGAAATGCGCAAGCCAACATTACTGCCCATCTCTGCCACAATACCGTCAGTAACCGTACTTAGCGTCGTATTTCCGTTTTGATTAGAAACTTTAGTGGTAGTGGCGGTTGAGGTCACAATCACGAGTTGCCCCGGCGAAAGTGAAAACTGACCGTATTCAATGAACCCATCTTCACGATACAGTTCATAGGTGTAGCCACCAACCGGAACGGTCAAGGTGACTGGGCCACCCATTGTTGGCATTTGCGGCCACACAGTTCCTTGTTCTGCGACTACGTTTGCGCGGCGCAAAATATAGTAATAGTCCAGACCAATATCAGCAAAGGTTACGCTAGCCAGATCTGGTAATACCGGTCCAGTGGGCTGCGCAGAAACTGGCCATGCAAATACACCAACAATTGCAATAAGGCCAATCGTTACAACTTTTTTATAAATTCTATTCTTAATTTCAACAAACATCTTTTTTTTGAAACTCACAAAGATTTTGCCACTTTTGGGCTATATGTGCACCATCTGTAAGTAGTCTGCCCTATTCTATTACACAATAGGTAAATCCAAAACACTTTTACAACAAATTCAAAATGTTACACCAACCGTAATACCTTCTAGGGAAAACAATCCAGACGTGAGTAACAAACCTTCTTATAACTTTGATTTATTAATCATTAATTGACGCCTATGTTGAATCCCAAGCTACCCTAAATCGTCTAAGCCTACGATTCCCATACTATGTATATATAGGTTAGGTTTTGAAGTAATTAGTTTTAGTAGGTAAAGATGAAAAATTTTAAAGTAGTAATTGTAGGAATTCTAGCCATTTGCTTTGCAATGGCAACCACCGCCCCAACATTCGCCGCAGCCCAAAAGGGCACAATCACATTTGTGAACACAGACCATACGTACACGTATAAGCTGTATTCACGCAACAACGTCATTGTTGATCAAGGCCGTATCTCTAACTTCCCAGTTGTTGGCCAATATGAAGTTGGGATCTATCGATTTGAAATCGCACACGGCGATGGACGAATTGAACGCGGTCAGTTCACGTTGGCTAACGGCCAATTGTTGCTAATCACCGCCAACCTTTCTACTACTAGCATCGCGAGTACGCCGGGCAACACCACCATGCGCGTTAGCACTGGCGGTAATGAAGCCTACGACCAAGGTTCATCAGCGGCTATTTTCAATCCAACTGTTACCTCACGCCAAATTGGCGCTACGCAGATCGATGTTGTTGGTGAAGTCACCAGCGACGACACACGCCATGGCGGCATTGACGCTATTTTGCACGACCGTTTTATTCCAGTCACTGGGTTTGATCATGAAGACCACAGCGGGGCACCAGGCATGCAGTTTGACCACGTCACTAGCGCCGAAGGCACCCTAGCCCGTGACTATGTAAGCGAAACCTACCACGTAGAATTTGCAGTCGGCAATGTAATGTGCCTATCTAGTGCACCAGCCCGCGACTTTGAAATGTGCAGCACGCAAGGCACACGCAGCGTGATCGGCGTTGTGGATGAAAACGGCGACGTGATCTTCAGCGGCATTGAGCGTATCAAAGTGCTTGGCAACGTTGCTGTAGGGGATGAGCTCATCGCCTCTAGCGTACCGGGCTTTGCAGTGGTTGATAACACCGCCGCACACGGCACTGTTATCGCAACCGCAATGGCTGGCTTTACTGGCAATCAAGGCATTATTACTGCCCAAATTGGTAAATAAACTGCCGCAACATTTATAAAAACAAAAAGGCGCTTGCAAGTTGCAAGCGCCTTTTTAGTTTAAGTTATCCCGCATAGCGATGCGTTTAGCCAATCACCACATCAATG
>JAHDBW010000406.1:1199-2669 GCA_020630175.1 Anaerolineales bacterium | reverse complement strand
TTTTTCGAAGAAACAAGGTTGTAGTTGCACGGCTAGCCGTGGAATTACAACCCTGCGCCCGACAAAATACCAGTGCGATTGTGTATGCGTAATGGATTGAAATCCATTGCTAGTCTGGTAAACATGCTGAAGCATGTTCAGAAGCGACTGGCAACATGCTTTAGCATGTTTACACCGCTAGCCGCCGAATTCATTCTGCTGCCTATAATTAGCGACGGTTCAGCTGCCGCCAAAGACTTGGACGCCGCAAGCGTTTGGTTTTGCGCAGCGCCTGAAAATCAGCAGAGAAGTCGTACATCAACTGCCAATAGTAATAGTTGATCTGCTCCAGCAACGCCAACGTCCAAAATCCACCGCCCACCAGCCATTGGAACCCGTCCAGCGGCAGCCACAGCCAGACTACGCCCCACCAACTCAAAAGCAAGAGCCAATTGAGCCACTGCAAATAGCGAAACGGACGCAGTTTAGCGCGTGGAATTTGAGTAGCGTCTTGCATTGCCGCCAGCTTCAGTCGCCAATAGGCAACCCCTTGCAACAATATAAATGCAACAAGGCCATAGCCTGTTAGCGTTGGCAGTGTGGGTGTTTTATCGAATGTAAACGCGAGCAGCCAGACCGCCAATGGGAAGTAAAAGACGGCCGCCAACTCCCCTTTCCAAAGATAGTTGAGACGGTCAATGAGAGGCTGCTTTTGATCTACGTTCATTTGCGATTATTTTCTGCGTACCGCGCTATATAAAAACGCCGCGCAACTCCCCAAGAGGATGCCGCCAATTAGCGTTGGGTCACGCCACATAACTTTCAAGTAAACAACTTGCAACATGACGAGAAAGGCCGTGATCCGTGCGGCTGCTGAGCGCGTGGACAAGATTGCATAGACTAAAAAAAGCGCATGGCCTGATATAAACGGGATCGGGAAAATTGCCCGACCCAATGCTGGGCCTAAAACCAGCAGATCTAACGCCCATGAAACGCGTGTTGCGGCGCTGTAATTTTCTGCCCGATCAAATACAAATGCCACAAAGGGAATGCCCACTGGTGCAAAATAATAGACCAAGAGCCAATGATACTCTGCACTAAATAGCGTGATCGACAATAGCGCAAAGAGTGCGGCGGCGCTCAATGCAACACCTAGCACCGTAAGCGGGTGAAACAACAATTTTCGTAAGTTGTTCAGATCCATACAAGCTAAAGTATGCTCTTTTTACGAAAAATATCAGCAGCAGAGCCGTGCAGTCGTTTAGACACGTAGCCAAACCGTGAATGGTCCGTACCCCAACGACACCTGTATCTCTTCGAGGCCGTATAATGCGCTCTTCCTTTCATCCTCTTATTGCGCAGCAGGTTAGCGTCTCGCCTGTTCCAACAGGGATACTATGCGCGTTGCGCGGAGCAGACGATTAGATGTCAGCCATAAACCCCGCTTTTGAAAACAATAGACAAGCAAACTTAATCGGTAGTTTGTGGATG
>JAHDBW010000406.1:0-1099 GCA_020630175.1 Anaerolineales bacterium | reverse complement strand
AGAAATCCATCTCCTTTTTAATCCAAGGACCAGCAGCAGTACAGCGCCGTAAAAGAAGAATTCAATCGTATAGATTTGAAGGGTTTCTGTTGTGAGCGGCGGGGGTGGAGTTTTAACCACAGAAAATAAAGGGATTGGTAACGCCAAACTTGCGTCTGAAAATGGCCAAAACATCGGTAACCCTTGGCCATGATTGTAGAACGTATCTAATAGCAGGTGACTTAACCAAGCAAAAACGCCGCCAAGCACAACTTGCCAACCGCCAACTTTCGCGGTTAGCGGCTTAATGCTTATAAATGCGGCCAGAATAAACAATATTAGGGATAAATTCACAAAAAGGCTGTGACTAATGAAGTAGCGGTGGTGGCCCCAATACTGAAATCGAAAATCTGGCACGTTTGCTAACAATGCAAACACAACAAGATGAATCGTTTTCCATTTTGCGGATTTGCCTTCAGGTAAGCAAGTGGCTCCGATTGCAATACCTGTCAGTGTATGTCCAACGTGAGTCATCTGTATACCTCGATGTTCAATTTACACTATCGGTAACGCTACGCAAGCGATTGATCGCGTCGATCCTATTACAGGCTATTTGAACGTTTGGGTCTTTGTAAGTGCACCCGCGTCGTCGTATACCTGCCACGTGCCTTTTTTCTTGCCATGCTCGAAGCGACCTTCATCCATAAGTTGCCCATTCTTGTGATAGCGCTTCCATTCGCCGTGCTTGCGTTCTTCATCGTCGAAGCCGCCCGTGCCTCTAGGTTCGCCATTCTTGTAATACCAAACCCAGTCCCCAGCAATTTTTCCGTCTTTGTATAGGCCGGTAGACTGCATTTGCCCATTATTGAGAAAATACGACCATTGCCCTGATTTTTTACCGTTTGTAAATTCGCCCTGACAAGAGACCTTCCCATTCTTGAAATACAGTTCGAATGGCCCGTTCTTCGGATTTCCGTCTTCATCAATTCCTGAAATATCTTTCATAAGGTTATGCTCCTGATTGAACTACAAGATTTACTTAGCCGTCAGATCTTTGTCTTCCATTTCCCAAGCGTGATCTAACGTGTGAAAAGCCGTATGCCGAATGAGATAGCGCAAT
>JAHDBW010000405.1 GCA_020630175.1 Anaerolineales bacterium | reverse complement strand
AAAAACAGAACTTTAGTTGGTGTTCCGTTAGAGGTGGGGCGAAGAAGGACGCTAGAGGATACGCTGTAAGGTGCGTATCCTCTAGCAATTGTGGTGTTACGGGCGGGCGCCCCACGGGGCAGACTTCATCAGTTGTACGTCTTGTGACTCCATCAGGCTGCGCAGTTGTTTGGCAACGGCCATAAACTCTTCATTGGCGTAAAGCCTTGCCCAGAATGCGCGGCGGGCGGCGTCATCTTCAAAGCGATAGATATGAATTAGCTGATGCAGGGGGCCAGTGTCGCTAATGAAATACCCCACAATATGGTCCGCAAAGCCATCGCGTTCCAGAATGGGATAGCCCTGATTTTGATATAAATCGATAAGCTGCGCCATTTGCCCAACTTTTATGGCGTAAGTGCGTTTTTCATAAATTTGCATAGGATGTCCTCAGTTGTAGAGATAAGGTGGCTAGTTGTCCCTATATTACACGTCAAACGTGCTTGAACTTATGAAAAATGGAATTTGTGATGGGAAACAGGTTAACTGTTTTTCACTGCAATACCAGCTGAAATTAGCATCAACACCCCGACAATAATGATCCCCACAACATACAGCACTGAAATTGCCCCAGACCGATAGTTCGTTGCAGCCAAAATTGTTGGAAGTTGCGCGAAGCCAGAAGCGAGTGGCCAGAAGAGGCCAATGCCGATATGCGCAACTAATCCCCGGCGTTGGCCTTGCCCAAGCCAATATAATCCAATAGCTTGTACAAAAATAATGGTAGACACGACGAACGCTAAGAGAGGTGCCGGAACTCCTGCATTTTCAGGCTCACCTGTCGCAAAATCTTCTAGCGTGTGTGGAATTGTAAAAAATAATAATAGTAATGAAAGCACGACAACGCGCTGCACCCATTTACTTGCATTCAGGTTATTTGTAAGCATGATGGTCTTCTTTAGGACTAAGTTGTTGTGTAATTAAGCTACAGCTTTTTGTGCGACTGCACGGTGTAAAGTGTCTAGAAATTCATCTAGTGGGACGCGGTGAATGCGCGCAGCCCATTCCACAGTGATTGCTTTGGTTAGCATCTTGCGTACAGAATAGCCAGCGACACGTTTGACTCCAAACACTTCCATGACATCGGCGATGTCTCCGTATTCTTGCAAAATAGCAGCAACTTTGGTGTTTTTTGTGATCTCCATAGAGTTGTTCTTCCTTGTAAAACATTGGTCAGTGGATGTTACCGACTGATGCAACTAAGAATAGTAGAGTGGTGAAGTAGAGTCGCCGACTTAAGTCGGATATGCAGTTGTGGTTGGGCTTGACTAGGATTGTTTAGCGAGTTGCATAAGGCCAGCGCGGTCGATAATGTGAATGGTACTGCGTTGGACTGTGATGAGACCGTCTTTTTCTAACTGCCGTAAGGCGCGTTGTACAACGTCTGGCACCGTTCCCAAACGTGCCGCCATTTCGGCTTGTGTGTACCAGCGTGGTCGGTCTAGCACACCGTCTTTTGCGTCAGTGAGCAGCAAATGGGCTAACCTGCCAGAAACAGGCAAGAGGGATAAATCGCTAATAAGTGAGACTAAATACAGGAGTCGTGAAGACAGCTTGGCAATAAGGTGTTCTGCAAATTGTGGTTGTTCACGTAGCAATTGCTGAATGGAGTCTTTTCGAATAAGCCAAATGCCAGCGGCTTCTAATGCAATTGCTGTTGCTGGTAGTGGCTGATTAGCGAACATGCCGATCTCGTTGAAGGTTTCGCCAGGTTCTAAAAAGCGAATGACTTGTTCGCGCCCACCTTGTGAAATTTTGACGACCTTCAGCCAACCCGATTGTAAAAAATAGAGGCCGGACAACAGCTCTCCTTCCGCGACAATGATTTCTCCCGTTGCGTACGTTCGGTAGAGCGCATCTTGCACGAGCGGTTGCAGAATTGTGTCTGAGAAATCAGCGAAAAAAGGATTGGCTTGTAGCGCAGTAATCAACTGTGCTTTTGTAGGTGTGGGCATTCCCGCGATTATAGAGGTCTTGTTGCTGATTGGGGTTACAAAAACTGAGGCTTTGATGACAGCAAGGCTATCAAAAAGCAATTGATAGCTGCATATGCTACACTTAGCTAAGAGGTGGACTAACCATGACGACTGTAAATATTCACGAAGCAAAAACCAATTTATCTAAACTGCTGAAGCGCGTTGAAGCTGGCGAGGAAATTATTATTGCCAAAGCCGGTAAGCCGATTGCGGTGCTAAAAGGATTAGAAACGCCACGTAAGCCGCGTGTTTTGGGGATTGATAAAGGAAAGGCCAAAATATTACCGGGTTTTGATGATCCTTTGCCTGAGTTTGATGTATGAACTATCTTCTTGATACGCATACATTTCTTTGGCTCAATATTGAACCAGAAAAATTGTCTAGGAAGGTTGCGCAACTCGTTACTGAGCCACAGAACGAAATTTATGTGAGCGCCGCGACAGCTTGGGAGATTTCCATCAAGTATGGCAATGGCAAGCTTGAACTCCCTTTACCGCCAGATCGTTGGATACAAGCGAGAATTACACAAAATGCATACGTGCATTTGCCAATTCTGGTTTCACATGCGTCTGCTGTACATAAATTGCCTGATATTCATCGAGATCCGTTTGACCGCTTGCTAATCTGTCAAAGCCAGCTTGAAAACATGCCGCT
>JAHDBW010000404.1 GCA_020630175.1 Anaerolineales bacterium | reverse complement strand
CCAGAATCAAAAAAGCGCCGTGTAATCCAGCTGAATTACACGGCGCTTTTGGGTTGCAACCGATTAGTTGCCCATTGCGGCTTGCAGTACCTCTACGCTAATGCCTAGCGTGGCGGCGGCTGCTTCAAAGTTAGGAGGTGGGCCACCGAGGGCGTCTCTTAGCGCTTGTTCAGTAATGCCTAGCGTAGCTGCAGCACCCGCAAAGTCTGGCGGGCCGCCTTGTGGGCCACCACCTTGACCACGACCGCCACCGCCACCCGGTGGGCCAGCGCCTTCACCTTGGCCTTCAGCACCCTGTTGCGGTGGTTGCCCTTGAGCAGGTTGTTGCGCGGCGTCTGCGGGTTGGGCGTCCTCTGGGGCAGCCGGAGGCTGAGCACCGCCAGTTGCAGGCGCGCCGCCCATGGCGGCTTGTAGGGTTTCTGCCGGAATCCCTAATGTTGCTGCGGCTGCGTCAAAGTCTGGTGGTGGACCACCAAGCGCGTCGCGCAGGGCATCTTCAGTAATGCCTAGCGTGGCTGCGGCGGCTGCAAAGTCTGGCCGTTGTCCATCACCGCCGCCGCCACCTGGGCCGCCCTGATTGTCAGCCCGAATGGTGCCCTCTGGCACCACGCCTTTGATACACCCCATCAAATACGGGAAGGTGCTGGTGGCGTAGTATGCATAAGAGCCATCGGCTTGCACCATGCCGTTACATTCGTCTAGATCACCAGAGCCAGCAACGTATTCATGGGCTTCCCACGCAGCAACCACATCGCTTGTACGCTGCCAACTGCTTTGCAGCTCGCGCAGGCTTGAACAAGCCGCATCAGCACAAACAAACGGCGCTAAGACCGGATAGCCATCTAGCGCATAGCCGACGACAAGGTTGGCGGTTTGCCATGTGTCAAATAAACAGGTTGGTGCGGCATGGCCGTGATATTCAACTGGACTCGTGTGCCCGTTACAGAAGTCGAGCAGTTCATCTAAGTAAGGGTCGCCATAACCGCCAATGCCGGCTTCATTGGGGCCGTTGAATTGCAGCCCGTTGATAAACACGCCCAATGCCTGTAGAGAGTTCACGATTGAGGTTGGCGTCTCTGCAATGGTTGGGTTGATTGGCATCACAAGATTGAAGTCAATTTCATTGAGTGCATTGGGCGTCATTGCCACAAATTCAAAGTTTGGAATGCCATTGGCACTCACCGTGAAGGTCGTTTCAGTACAAGTGACGCTTAGCCGTGGGTCTGGATAAGCGCTGTTGGCGGGGTCTGGCTGCACATCCATAAAATACGCCGCCGGGCAAATGCCAGTGCTAACGGTAGTTGTCACGTCAGTCGTCGTGACGTCGGCTGCTGCGGCTACTGTTTCAGTGGTGGTGTCAGTTGCTGGCTCTACTTCAGCGTCTGCGGCAGCAGCTTGCTCACCTTCAGCAGCGGCAGGACGTTCGTCTTGGGGTGGTGGCCCAAGGGCGGCTTGTAGCGCGGCAACTTCTACGCCAAGCGTGGCGGCGGCAGCGTCTAGATCTGCTGGTGGATCACCAAGCGCAGTGCGCAGGGCATCTTCACTGACGTTTAGCGTGGCGGCGGCTGCCGCTAAGTCTGGCCCGCCTTGCGGTGGTGGCGCAGCAGACTGAATGTCTTCACTAGCCCCAGTTTCAAGCTCAGCTTCAACTGCGGCGTCATCAACAACCGCGTCTACGGTGCTAGCGTCATCCGCAACCGCTGCAACGGTGGGTTGGATCTCAACTGCGACCGTGGTTGGAATTTCTTGAACAATAGTCTCTGGCGCTGCTGGGGTGCAGGCGCTAACCAAGCCGACCATCAGTAGTAACACGATGAGCGTATAGTTTTTGAATGAAAAGTACATGTATACCTCTAATAAAATGTTCGGGATTAAACACTTATACACTTCATTGTATGCCGCCAAAAATGGCAACTGGTATACAAAATGTATAGATTTTGGGGCTATTCAGCTCGAGCCGATTAGAGCGTTGTCGTAAGTGGGCGGACTAAGCTCAGCCTTAACGAAAGAAGTGCTAGGGTTTACTCGGCTGCCGCATCGGCATCTAGGCGACCACCGCGTACGGTTGCGCCAACCACAAGCGCACCACTTACTAACACGATATTCTTGACAATGTATTGCCCTTCTAAGGTCAGGCCGTAAGGGAATGCGGTAAATACATCGTGAGGAAACAGCGCTAGCGGCGTGACCGTACCCACCATCTGCGCAAACAACAGCAGCAGCGTAAGGCGCAAATACTTTTTGAAGATTAGGCCAAGGCCGATGATGGTCTCCCAAGTTGCCAAGACGTATATCGCGACGACAGGCGGAACAAGGCCAAACGTCAGCAGGTCGATTGTATTAATTGCAAGATCTTGCGCTGGGCTAAGGCCGGGGAAAAACTTCAAAAAACCAAACCAGAAGAACACGATGCCAATGCTAATACGCAGCAAGTCAATCCCGTGGCGCGCCATCCAGCGCGTCAGTTGCACGTCAATACGGTTGTAAAGTTGCCAGAGCTGAGTCATAAGAGTCTCCTTGAGTGGAATAGGTATTTTGTTGTTTATGTTGCCAAATGGCGACAGCTTAATTGTGTCAAAAATGGGCAGTATCGTAGGGGGCTAGCGTCTGAGTTTTGGGGCGGCGAAGTGTGAGAATCGGCCAAGCCAAGTCGAAGGAAACTGGTATGCG
>JAHDBW010000004.1 GCA_020630175.1 Anaerolineales bacterium | reverse complement strand
GACCATTGCTTGGGTCGCCACTGCCCCCCACTGCGCGGGTCAGGCGGTTGCCGTTACCGTCGTAGGTGTAGGTCAGGTTGAAATCGTTGGCGTTTTGCGCAGCATCAAAGGCCAACTGCGTCAGTTGGTTAGCAGCGTTGTAGCTGTACGTTGTGGTGGCTGGGTCTCCCGTGGCATACGTCATGGGGTCATCATCCACGGTGTAACTGGTGCGGTTGCCCACAGCATCGTAACCATAGCCTTGAGTAAAGCCATTTGAATTCGCGCTGCTGGTAATGCGACGCAGGGCGTCATAGCTGTAGCTTTCAGTGTAGCTTGGCACATCGGCATAGTCATAGGCCGCAGCGACGCGTTGGCCCACGCTGTCTAACGTGTAGGTCACGCCAGAGACCACGCTGCCAGCGCTACTGGTGGTGGTGCTCAGCAGGCGGTTGGCGGCATCATAAGTGTTTGTCGTGCTGCTGCCATTGCCGTTGGCTTGCGCAGTGATGTTCCCCGCATTGTCATAGCTGTAAGTCGTCACATTGCCTTGTGGATCGGTCGCCGTTTCCATCCAGTTGTTGTCTAGATAGGTGTAGTCCACGCTCCGGCCAGACGGATAGGTCAAGCTGGTCAGGTTATCGGCGGGATCGTAGGCGTAGCCCAGCACGCGGCTGTTGGGATCATCCTGACTGGTAATGCGGTTGAGCGCATCATAGGTCCAGTCTGTGGTGCCCAACCAATCCACCATTTGGGTGGTGTTGTTATTTTCATCGTAGGCGAAGGTCACCACATCGCCATTGGCGTAGCTAATGCTAGCCATTTGATTATCTGGCAAGTAGGTGTAGCTGGTCAGGTCGCCATTACCATCCACACGGCTGGTTTGGTTGCCAACTGGGTCGTAAGTGTACGCCCACGTATCGCCAATCGGGTTGACTTCTTGCGTGAGCAGGTGCCGCGCATCGTAGGCAAAGGCGGTGATGTTACCGTTGCCATCGGTGATACTGGTGAGGTTGGACTCAGCGTCGTAGGCGTAGTTGGTTTGGACGTTGGTTTGTTGCGTGGTTGCGCCGCCTGCGACTTCATTTTCAGTGACGGTGATGAGGCGGTCCAAGGCGTCATAGGCATAGCCAGTGACGATACCGTCGTTTTCGGTTTGCGCTAGCAGGTTGGCAACGCGGTCGTAGGCAAATGTATTTGTTTCGCCAACGGCATTGGTGACCGTTGCCACCCGATCAATTGGATCGTAGGTCAACGTATCGCTGTTGCCGTTGCCATCCGTGTAGGTCGTCAAGTTGTCATGATCATCATAGGCATAGCCCATCACAAAGCCCGCCGCATCGGTTGTGCTGATGAGGTTGTAGACGGCATCGTAAGCGTAGGTGTCGGTATGGCCGTTTTCATCGGTGCTGGTGAGTAAGCTGACCGCATCATAGGTATAGCTACTGACACCACCCAACGCATCGGTGCTGCTGAGCACGCGGTTGATGTCGTCATAGGCAAAGCTGGTGCTGTTGCCACGCGCATCGGTGTAGGCCGTTAGGTTGTCGGCGGGGTCATAGGCGTAGCTCATGACGTGGCCTTCGGCATTGGTCATGCTGACCAAGCGATCCAGCGCATCGTAAACCATGGTCTCTGGGTTGCCATTGGCATCGGTGGCGGTCAGTTGGTTGTGATTTTCATCGTAGGTATACGTGGTCGCGTTGCCTAGCGGGTCGGCATAGCTAATCAGCAAATCATCAGCATCATAACCATACGTCCAGGTATTGCCACGCCGATCAGTGACGGCGGTCAGGTTGTCAACCGCATCATAGGCAAAGGTCGTGACTTCGCCGAGCGCGTCGGTACTGGTTGCCAAACGATCCAGTGCGTCATACGTCATGGCGGTGACGCGGCCTTCGGCATCGGTGATGCTGGTCAGGTTGGCTTCTGGGTCGTAGGTGTAGTTAGTTTGTAGGTTGGTTTGTTGGTCGGTAGCTCCGCCAGGCACATAATTTTCAATGAATGCCGTTGTGCGATACAACGCATCGTAGTCGAAGTGATCGACGCGGCCGAGTGGCATTGTGATGTCGGTCAGATTGCGTACGCCATCGTAGGCAAAGGTGGTAACACGTCCCAGCGCATCGGTGGCGCTAGTGAGTTGATCACGCGGATCGTAGGTCAACGTCGTGGCATTACCATTGCCGTCGGTGACGCTGGTGACATTATCATGACCGTCATACGCATAGGTCACCACATAGGCTTCTGCGTTGGTCTCTGTTAGTGGGTTGTACACCGCATCATAGGTGTAAGTGCTGGCGTGGCCGTTTTCATCAGTATTGGTCAGCATTACCACGGCGTCATACGTCATGGTGTTTACACCGCCCAGCGCATCGGTCACGCTAGTGATGCGGTCTAAGTTGTCATAGGCAAAGCTAGTGTTGTTGCCGCGCCCATCGGTGTATGTGGTCAGGTTATCTACCGCGTCATAGGCCAAGGTCATGGTGTGTCCACGCGGATCGACCATGGTGGTGACGCGGTCAAGTGCGTCATAGGTATAGGCCGTGACACGTCCTAATTCATCGGTTTCACTGAGCACATTGTGGTTGTCATCGTAAGCGTAGGTCAGCGCCCCACCAATTGCGTCCGTCACAGAGATCAGCAGATCATCCGCATCGTAAGCAAAGGCAGTGGTGTTGCCGCGACGGTCGGTCACGCTGGTCAGATTTTGAGTTGCGTCATAACCCAACGTCGTCACTTGGCCCAATGCGTCGGTCACGCTGCTAACGCGGTCTAGCGCGTCATAAGCCAGCGTTGTGGCGTTGCCTTCAGCGTCGGTGCTACCCACAATGTTGCCATTGGCGTCGTAGGCCAGTTGGCTGGTGACGTTGGTTTGTTGGTTTGTTGGTGCGCCCGCGACATAGTTCTCAATTACAGAATTGAGGCGATACAGTGGGTCATATTCCATTTGTGTCACTGTGCCCAATGGTGAGGTGACAGCGGTGACGTTGTAAAGCGGATCGTAAGCAAGCGACGTCACCCGCCCCAGCGCATCGGTGCTGCTAATCAGTTGATCGCGCAGGTCGTAAGCGTAGTTGGTGGTGTTGCCGTTGCCATCGGTGTAACTGGTGAGGTTGCTGTTGTCATCATAGACATAGCCCATCACATAGCCTTCGGCGTCGGTCATGCTCAGCAAGCGATAGACATTGTCATAGCTCATAATGTCGGTATCGCCATCTTCAGCGGTGTAGGTCAGCACGTTACCCATTGGGTCATAAACGTAGCTCATCACCCCACCAAGTGCGTCCGTGCTAGCCGTAACGCGTTTGAGCGCATCGTAAGCCATGTTCGTGACGTTACCATTGGCATCAGTATAGGTGGTCAGATTGTTGCGAACATCATAGGCATAGTCCATTACATGCCCACCGGGATCGGTCATTTGCGTCATGCGGTAACGGGCGTCATAGGCATAGCTGGTGGTGTTGCCGTTGGCGTCTGCACTAGATGTGAGCAAATCGACATTGTTATAGGTGTAGTTATAGCTGCCGCCAAGCGCATCGATCACGCCCGTCATGCGGTGCGCCGGATCGTATTGCAGCTGCGTCAGGTTGCCGTTCGGGTCGGTCACGCTGGTCACATCACCGCTGAGGTTGTAGTTCAGTTGGGTGGTGACGTTGGTTTGTTGGTCAGCCGCTGCGCCGCCGATGGCGTTCTCAATCACGGTTGCCATGCGATCCAGATCATCGTATTGATATTCAGTGACCACGCCGAGGGCGTCGGTCACGCTGGCAAGGTTACCGGTGGCATCATAGGCCATCGTGGTGATGTTGCCGAGTGGATCGGTCACGGTTTGCAATTGATTGTCTGCAAAGTAAGCGTAGCTGGTGGTGTTGCCATTCGGCTGCGTCACGCCGGTTAGGTTGCTGTTGGCATCATAGCTGTAAGCCGTGGTTTCGCCTTCAGCATTGGTCACGCTGCTTAGGCGATCTAACACGTCATACACCATGCTCGTGCTGTTGCCGTTGGCATCCACCACTTGGGTGACGTTATCTACCAAGTCATAGACGTATTGCGTCAAAACATTGGCATCTGGCGCGGCTGGCGCACCGGGGGCATAGTTTTCATACGCTTCAATCACGCGGTCAAGGTCGTCATACACTAAGTGCGTGACAATGCCACCCGGATCGGTGATATCGGTGATGTTATCCACCCCATCGTAGGCCATCGTTGTCACTGCGCCGAGTGGTTCAGTAATGGTCAAAACGTTTTGTTCTGCATCGTGCGTGAAGGTAATCGCATTGCCTTCGGCGTCAGTGACCTTGGTCAGTTCGTCTTCAGTGCCATACTCAAAGGCCGTCGTATTACCAATTTGATTGGTAATGCTGGTCAGGCGTTCAGATCCGTCATAGGTGTAGGCAACTGTCCCGCCGTCTGGATCGGTCATGCTGGCCAGATTGCCGTTGCCGTCATAGGTCATGCTGACCGTGTAGCCTAATGGGCCGGCCACAGCCAATACATTGCCCGCGCCGTCATAGCTGAAAGTGTAGGTGTCGCCATTTGGCGTAGTGGTGGTTGCCAAGCGCCCTAACCCGTCATAGGTAAAGGTGGTAGTGTCGCCCACTTGGTCGGTAGCTGCGGTGAGGTCACCAGTTGCGGCATCATAGCCAAAGCTGCTGGTGTTACCGTTGAAATCTGTAATCGTCGCTGGCAAGCCAAACCCGTTGTAGGTAATGGTCATGGTGCTGCCAGCCGCGTCTGTCAAGCTAGTCAGGCGTGACGCTGTGTCATAGACCATTGTCGTCGTGCGGCCTTCGGCATCGGTGTAGCTGGTAACGTTGTTGTTGGCGTCGTAGCTGAAGCTTTCGGTCCAGCCGAGTGGGCCTGCGGCAGTTAGTAAGTTGCCGTTCGCATCATAGGTGTAGTTATACACGCGGCCTTCGGCATCGGTGTAACTGGTCATTTCATCTTCAGCATCGAAGGCGAAATTTTCCGTATAGCCCCGCCGATCGGTGCGCCCAGTCATGCGGTAATCAAAATCGTATTGATAGGTGGTGGTTTCACCGTAGCTATCCGTAACCGTACGGCTTTGGGTCGCATCACTATAAGCAAAGGTTAGCGCATCAGATTGCCCACTCAATTGAGACGTGACGCGGTCAAATTCATCGTAAGTATTGGTTTGCCAATTGTGGCCTTCTGGTGAAACAATCGTCGCGAGGTTACCGGCGGCATCATAGGTGTATTGCCAAACTTGGCCGCGGGCATCATTAACGCTGGTCAACAAATCGCCAGAATACGTGTAATCTAGCGTGACGCCTTCTGGCGCTGTAATTTGGCTAATTTTTCCGCCACTGTAGCTTAGCGTAACTGTCCGGCCAGCGCTATTGGTCATGCTGGTCAGCTGACCGCCAGCATAGGTGTAATCCACTGCGTTACCAGACGGGTCTTCAATGCGTTTCAGTTGACCGCTTGTATCAAAGCGATAAACGGTTTGATCTTTTTCTGTCAACACATATTCACCACCCACTAGCGCAAGCTCTTGATATTCACCCTCAGAACGATTCGTGAATGCCCCACCGCCAGCGTCAGCAAAAATAACGGTATACCCTTCTGGGAAGTGGACTTTGAGCCCGTTTAGATTGATGTTGTTAATAAATTCAAGACGCGCCGTGCCAGTAAAGTTCCAGCCCTTCCCAAACAGGCCAACGTTGTCATCTTGGTTGTTATACGTGCGCACCACTTCAATGCTGCTATCGCCAGGACCGGCAACTTCAATATCGGTAAAGCTGTCATAATTGTTCCCAGTCGCAGGGTTAATTGGGTTCCCTTCTTTACAGCATTCGCGTTCGCCTTGGCTACTAAACCAGCCTGAAACATCCGCAGGCACATCATTCAAATTATGTTCCGCAACGCCACCGCCGCTTGTCACATCTAAGTCAAAACTATTTTGCCCAACTGGGTTCAAGCCTGTCACGCTAAAGGTACACAGCCAATTCCCCCCGCCAAGATCATCACAAAGTGCCGGGACAGTCTCTACCGCGCCGCTACTACTGGTAACTTTAAGAACTGCACTTGGTTGCCCACATGGTTCAAAGAAGGTCATTGACGCAGAAAGCTGCCCTGTACCGTCTTGTACAACGTTCAGTTCGCTTGTAGACACTGCTTCCGTTACGTCAACATAGTTATACGTAACAGCAGCGCTATAAAACATTGGTGGATCAGCAGAATCGCCGGCAATGGTGCTGTGTTGCCAGATCAAGGTTGCGGGTGAAGCGGAGCCAGGCCCGCCGCCCATCAACGCCGCAATATCACCACCACCAGGAAAAGTAACCGTTCCGCCCGGCCCAACAACCGTCACCACCCCAGCGCTAGTTGCCCCGCCTGATGTTTGCACTTCACTGCCCGGTAGCGCCTCAAGATTAACCTGACCCGCTGCCCCCGGACCGGTCGCTGGCCCATAAGCTGGCACCAACTCACCGCCGCCACCGCCAGCGCCGCCATACCCGCCACAAGCACCGCTTTGTAGTGCTGGGGCTTGCGCTTCGGCCTGAACATCAGTAGTGATGCGAGTCCTTAATTCATTTTCTAGACTATCTAGCTGGGCAATCGTTTCGCGGTCTACCTGTTGCGCTTGCGCTAAGGCGCGCGCTTCAGCCTCCGCTTGAAGTTCTGCCAAGGCGCTTGCAGAGATCGCCGTTGTCTCTACATCTGCTGAAACAACAGCTGTTGTTTCAGCTTGACTGTTCATTGGTAAGGACTGTAACCAGCCAAAAGCTAAATCGCTCCATTGGCGCAATTTGGCTTGCAAGGGACGCTGCTGCGGCAGTTGCGTGCTTAGCACCGGCGTCAGCTCCATTTCTTCTAGGAGCGGCTGCCCGGTCAATTCGGCTAATTCGCGTACTTGCGCTAGCGGATCAGCAAACATGCCATCTAAAGGGGACTGAATGCCACCCGGCAATGTGAGATCTGTCTCTGCACCGCGTAAATTTGCTTGCGCTGCCTCGGCAGCAAAAACCGACGCTGGCATTGCGCTTGTAAGGCCAACACACAAGGCCATAATGACCCGAAACATGTTTACCAAGTTGTATTTAAAAAAGCGGCGAATTGATTTATATGTCACAGCAGACTCCATAACTAAAGTTTTACTAAAACTGAATGCACGCTAAAAAATGTAAAGCGGCTTACAGTTTTGATTTAACAGTCGAGATGAAATGTAGCGGAAAGTGGGTATTTTTTGGGTACTAAGCTGGTATGAAATAAGTTTATTTGAATGTAGGCAAATGTACTATTTCTAAAAAACAAAGGAGAATACGGTTTGTTTATTCAAACCATAAAGAGCAGAATATCACGCGCGTTATCTAAACTAACCCAAGGAAATAAGTTTTACAAAACACGTTTCAATACACGGTGTCTAAAAACAAACACGAGTATATAACTATAAGATTGAATTCAGAGATAAACAATTGGGAGCTATGACTTATACCAAGCAAACATCACGCCGTTTTAGTAGCATTATTCAACTTAGCATTTTGAGTCTGTAAATATCTATGGCTAAGAGCTAGAAACGCGCCCCATCTTAACCTGAGTTATAAATAGCACGCGGCGCGACCATGGGATATATAAAGACCTCTTATGCGCAATAAAGCCACCCTACTCTAATGCGGTACCCATAATTCTGAGTTACCAGCAATGCTTCTGTTTACTGCACCAAAGCCAAGGTGGTCTTTCAAGTGAAGAATAATTAATTGCTAAACGGGTAACTATTAATGATTAATGAATCCGTATCTGGTCGATGATCAGAAAATGCAGTGTTTCTACGTACTATGAACACGATCATTAACAATTAACCGTTATCAATTTAGCCAATAATTATTTTCAACAATACAACTAGCTCAGACCACATCAATCTCGGGGAAACAAAACACCTGCTCAGACTTACTGGGGGGGGTGAACAAAAATTCACCCATAAGAATCACGCTTCGTGGTCCGAAGATGGAGGGCAGTTAACTATCATCCCACGCGAGTTCGAAAGCCCCTGATAACGATTGACGCACTGCTTGCACGGGATGACATTACGACTTACGTTATAGCCAACAGTCTAATTACTGTTTGATTGATCTATAAGTCGCCCAAGCCCAAAGGGCTTTCCCACTACCGCTAGCCTGATGGCTTCAGCCTCAAGCGGCCACAATAGTAAATTTCCCTACGCCGGAGCCAACAATGCAAGATTTTAGTATCCAGTCAACTGCTGCAAGGATGACGTTACGACGAGCATCATGGCTAGCAGACTCGTTACTGGTTACTATCTATGTGGCTGCCCCCCTGCAAAGGTAACCAGATTTCAGGTTGACTAAATGATTAGTAACAAATGGCGTGAACACGCTTTAGCGTGTTTTATACACTACCAACAGAATTCATTCTGCTGCTACTTCAACACCCGTTCATCGCCAACGCGCTTGGTCACGCCAATGGCATCAAGGTGTTCCAGCAGGCCCAGCGCATATTTACGGCTGGCGTTGAATTTGTCGCGGACGTTCGCCACGGTAACGCCGTCCACAGCAGCGGCTTTTACAAAGGCCACCATATCGGCATAGGCTTGCGGTGCTAGGAGCACTTCAGGGGAAACAGAAATCAAGCGGGCTTCACTGAGAATAACGGTCAGCACGTCCGCACCAAGCGCAGCGAGCGCGTCTTTGCGCGACGGCGGCGTGTACGGCGCGTTTTCAAACTGTTGAATCAAGCGGGCAACAGCGGCCTCTTGGGCTGGCGTTAGCACCACCGTATGGTCTGGCAACCGCACTAAGGCTTCAGCATCAAGCCACAGGTCTTGGTCAACCCCATAGCGCAGCAGCATATTGAAAATACGCCCCGACTTGATGCCAATCCGCGTTTTGAGCTCTTCACGCTGCATGCCCAGTCGTAATGGATTTTCAACATGATACCGACCAAGTTGCGTCAACGCCCCACTTTTGAAGGCCTGCCAGTAGCGGTTGCTAGCCACCAAAGTTTTGGCACTGGCGCGTAATTTTTCAGGGGCGCTGCTATCTAACAAATGTAGGTCAGTAGCAGCGGTGGCTTCGGTGACCGCATTCGTTAAGGCATCTGCGCCAAGATTGATGCGCTCCACCAACTGTCTAAATTCTAAAACGCCGTCTGGCTCAATGGCCTGCACCAGCACTTCACCGGGCGTCCCTTGTGAAAGCACCTTGAGGCGTGCCACTACGCTAGTATCACGCGGTTTATGACGCCGTGCGGGGTGTGGATCAATCACCGTGCCGCCGCCAATCGTTGCCGCTGGTGAAGGACGCCGCAGAATAAATCGGTCGCCTTTTGCCACGGCAACTGGTGCACTTAGTACAAGCTGTAGCCAGCCATCTTCGCCCGGCTTTAGTTCAGTCTTTCCACCCAAGATGCGAGCCTTAGCAGTGACTTCAGCCGCGCCCACAAACAGCTTCACTTCTGCGTTATGTTTCAACGGTAAACTGGTGTGGGCGTCGGTCAGGTGTTGGAATTCAGCATCAAAGCGCGTACTTGGTTCAAGGTAACCCGGCGCAGTAATGACGTTCCCCCGCTGTAAGTCACGGTGGTCAACGCCAGACAGATTGATCGCGGTGCGGTTGCCGGGCGCAATCACATCAACCGCATGGTCATGCGATTGAATGCCACGCACGCGGGCTGGCAATTTGTTGGGCAGGATCTCAACGGTGTCCGTCAGGCGTAAACTGCCGCCTAACAGCGTGCCGGTTACCACTGTGCCAAAACCAGCAATCGTAAAGACCCGATCCACGTTCAAACGTGGGCGGCCTAAATCAGCCCGTGGACTGCTGTTGCTAAGTTGGGCACTAAGGGCGGTTTGGAGGTCTGCAATGCCACGGCCGGTCACTGCAGAGACTGGCACAATAGGCGCATTGCGCAAACTCGTTG
The DNA here is from genome assembly GCA_020630175.1 of Anaerolineales bacterium. GTDB lineage: Bacteria > Chloroflexota > Anaerolineae > Anaerolineales > UBA6668 > JAHDIM01. Next base: position 64,198 of record JAHDBW010000004.1, on the reverse strand, counting down.
TTGCCAGTTCTCCAGCAACCTCTTCTTGCACAAGGTCTAACCAGTCTTCGTCGTCGATCATATCGGCTTTGGTCAGGGCGACCACGCCGGTATTGATATGTAGTAAGTCTAAAATGGCAAGGTGCTCACGCGTTTGTGGCATCACGCCTTCATCGGCGGCCACAATTAGCAGCGCGGCATCTACGCTTGCCACCCCTGCCAACATGTTTTCAATAAAATCACGGTGCCCAGGCACATCCACCACGCCAATTTGCTTACCATCAGGCAACGCAAAATTAGCAAAGCCCAAATCAATCGTCATTTCACGCTCACGCTCTTCTTTCAACCGATCAGGATGAATCCCCGTCAACGCCTGAATAAGAGTCGATTTACCATGATCAACATGGCCAGCAGTAGAAATTACAAACATGAATGTTAGGTGTAAGGCGCTAGGTCATTATAGAGTTTAGACCTGCTGCCTACCCTGTTACCTTCTACCTCACCTTCGTAAGGGATTGATCATATTCAGCTAAGTATTCACGCACTTTGCCAAAGATAGCCAGTAAGCGTTGATGGTCGGTGTGCCGCAATTGTTTGAATTCGTCTTGTAAACCGGCAATGATTTCTTCCGATTCAGCCATCCGTTCAACCAACTTGCCACGGCGGCGTTCTTCTTCACGCCATTGTTCGTCACGCATGAGTAAGTGCGTGGTCCAGCGTTTTTGATCTTCGCCACGGAAGGTTTCCCAATCGTTCTTCATGCGATCAGCCGTCATGCGTTGAATTTCGCTGGCCTCTTTCAGGCGTTGCTCAATGCGTAGCATGTTTTCGTTGAAGGCTGTCAGGGCCCGCTCCATCTCGCGATGCGTTTCGGCGTACACATCCATTCGTGATGAGAATTCCATGAAGCGGCCATCGTTATTTTTGGCCCGATCTTCCAATTCAGACCACGCCCGCTGCCGCTCTGAATTGGCAATTGACTGTTGTTCAATCCAAGCTGACTGCGCCAAGCGGCGTTCGGTCTCAAGCTGAATCAGTTCATTGATCCGCGGTTCGGCTCGGCGTGCTAAGTCTTCTACAATTTCAGACCGCGCCTTAAATTCATCAATCCGGCGGCGCAGGTCAGCAACCTCGCCCCCCACATCAATAATCCGTTTGTTATCAACTTTATACGCTTCAAGTGAAGTCGTAATGGCTTGTTGGGCTTCATCCCATTGGCGCATGAGGTTGCGCACATTGGTTTGCGTGTCATCTAATTGGCGTAAAAAGCGGCGCGAATCATCACGGCGCGATTCCACTTCGGCCAAAATTTTGGGGATCGGTTCAAAGCGTTTGCGGATTTCCGTTACCGAGCGGGTTGTAGCTTCGTGATGGATAGTGGCAATGCGTTCTTGCTCACGCCAGCGCTGCTCACGTTTGATCTCAACTTCGTCAATCTGACGGTTGAATTCAGTCCGCACCTTGCTCATTTCATCTGTAAAGCCGTTTAGGCGCGCATCAAACTTTGGCTGTAGGCCAGTCACCAGCGACTCCAACTGCTTAATGCGTTGCTCTAGTTCTGCATTGGCATTCACAGATGCCTTGAGGCGCTCTTCTAGGCCTAGAATTAGCTTCTTATCTTTACTGCGTTGGGCGTCTAGCCACTCAACAGTTTTTACAGTTTCACGAATATCCATAGTTACAACTCGTCGTGCAATAGCTCAATCTAGAGCCGCTTTTTAGGGTCTGCACTGATCAATGCCAACCGTGTGGTTGCCAAAGCCAACCCAACAAACAGCCACAGAATAGTCTGCGACGAATGAAATTCTAAATTTACAAAATAATGGTCAAAAACGCCAATCGCTAGCATGGCAATAATGCCCGCATGTAGGCCAAGCCACAGCGCCGCGAGGCTAACATTTTCCAAAATCACTTTTCGATTTTGTAGCCCCCACGCAAAAATAACCACCATCACAAACAGGAATACCGCCAGCCCAATCACACCCATTTCTTGGGTCAACAGCAAGTACATACTGCTTACCCCTAGGTAGATATCAATATCGGGCGTGCCAGAGAACCCAACGCCTAACCAAGGGTAGCGCCGAATGAGCACAAAGGCGTCTTTATATTCCCCAAAGCGCATTTGGGTGGCTAAATCTTCGCCACGAATACCTTCAACAAAGCGCAGTACGTATTCCTGCGTTTGCGGCAGGATAAACATAATCATCGCGCCAACGGCCAAAATCAACAGCAGTTTACGGTAACGCAACGTTGCCACAAACAGCATCGCACACACTAAACCAATCATCGCCGAGCGCGAAAAGGTCAGCACGGTCATCAACACCACGCTGCCAAAAATAACGTACATCACCCACGGCTTTTCAAACACCGGCTCTTCAGACACTAACTGCGGCGCTAACAAAGCCCCCAATGCAGCCAGCGTGCCGCCGTAAGCGTTGGGGTCTACCCAAAAGCCAATCGCGCGCATCGCAAGCTCTGGATTTTCTTCAATGTAGCGCAGGCCGCCACCGTCTTTATAGTAACCAATCACACGCAGTGAATCTAAAATTTGCTGGCTAATTGTTTCTGGCAACACATACAGCGCCAAGCCAATGGCACTGGTCAGAAATGCGCCAATTGCCAACGCTTTGGTAAGCGAGCGCAACCGTTCGCGGCTATCAACATAATCCACAATCACCAGTACAAACGCAATCGAAAGCAAAAACTCAGCAAACTTACGAATGACATTTGGCGTCAACGGTCCATTTTTCAAGCCAGCTGTAAAGGCCACAATCGCCATAATCAGCAGCATGAAAATCGCGCCATGCCCCGGCGTAATGTTCAAGCGACGGCGTTTGCCGCCCATCCATTGCAATAAATAGATTAGGATCACCCCACCCAACGCCATATCTAAAAACGTGGGCGTGAGCACAATTTTGAAGGGCAATGTGCCATACGGCAACAGCGTTATCACGCCAATCACACTCCAAAATGCCACTTCCAAACTGGTAATCGCAAAGATCCCAATCGCCAGTGACAGCACCGCCGCCACCGTGATGAGCGGCCCTACAAACCCAAGTGCCGCACCAATCAATACCCCCACAATTGCAATGAGAATACCCAGCAACGGCGCAAGTTTTTCAGGCGCTGAATAATAGAAGGAACGTAAAGTGTTTAGAGACATAAAACCGCTAAAGTTGTAGCGTTCAGCGATTCTATCAGGCTTTTGATGGAAACACATGCGCAACACCCTATCTGCAACCTGTCTTTTGAATTCCTCATTTATTTAGCAAACGTTCAGCCTAAGCACCATCCCGCTCTGAGAAAATAACAGCGTGCCGACTTCCCAGCCTAATTCTCAACCAGACCTAGACACCGCCTTGTTGCGGGTCTTGGCGTACGCCGCAGTATTTGAAACCGCACTAAGCATGCCAGATCTACGGCGCTACCTAGAATGCGCAGTCCCAAACACCTTCAGTTGCACCTTGGCTCAGCCCTCGCCCAGCCCGCAGCAACAGGCCAACATCGCCCTAAAGCTGCAACAGGCGCGCCGCTACAGCCGCTGGATTAGCAAACTGCCCGGCGTGCGGATGATTGCCCTCACCGGCTCCTTAGCGATGGAAAACATCGCCCCAGAAAGCGACATCGACTTCTTTATCGTCACGCAGCGTGATCGGGTCTGGCTAACGCGGCTGGCCGTGGTGGCCTTGGTGCGCATTGCCGCTTTCCGTAACATTACGCTTTGCCCAAACTATTTTTTAGCAGAACATCAGCTGCCCATTACGCGCCAAAACCTATACGTCGCCCGTGAGATTGCCCAAATGGTGCCATTATTTGGCATGCAAACCTATCAGCAATTTCGCAGCGCCAATGCGTGGGTATTTACTTATTTGCCTAACGCACACGGTGCGCCAGCTAAAACGCAAACTTGGAAAATTGAAGCCGCTTCTCAACGCCTCAAAGGACGCATTGAAGCCTTACTCAGTGGCCGCCTAGGGGACAAACTCGAACAGTGGGAAATGACGCGCAAAATCCGTAAATTCCGGCAGCAGCAGCGCCACTTAGATGAAAGCAATTTCAGCGCAGTCCGCTGCAAAGGGCATTTTGAACTACACCAGCAACACACGCTCGACGCCTTTGAAACCCAGCTCGCGCGCTTAGAAACCAACCGCACAGAGATCCTAGGCCAACTGCACCCAAGCGTAGCAGCCACGCCAGCCGTACAGGCCCCCGCATGACCGATATTTTATTTGGCCAGTCATATTACTTACGTTTTGATCCCAAGCTCTATGCCGCGATGATGCCCTACCCCCCATTGGGCACGCTGTATGCCGCGAGCTATGTGCGCGAGCAAGGCTACGACGTAGCGTTATTTGACGCGATGTTAGCCGGCTCAGAAGCCGAATGGGCCGCGCTGCTGGCCGAACATCAGCCCAAGTACGCCGTCATTTATGAAGATAATTTCAACTATCTTTCTAAAATGTGCCTGACCAACATGCGTGCTGCGGCCTTCAATATGATTGAAATGGCAAACGCTCAAGGTTGTACCACCATCCTTTGCGGCTCAGATGCCACTGACCATTGGCAAGACTATCTGGCCGCTGGTGCTGATTATGTGCTGCTTGGCGAAGGGGAAGCCACGCTAACCGCCCTGCTAGCCCACTTACAAACGTCAACCGGCACGCTCAACGAAATAGACGGCATAGCCTGGCAAACGGAAAGCACGCCGCAACGCACGCGTAATCGTGCGGCCATCAGCGCCGTTGACGATCTACCCTTCCCCGCGTGGGATCTGGTAGATGTAGACCGCTATAAGCAAATTTGGCGCACCCACCACGGTTACTATTCCATGAACATGGTCACCACGCGCGGCTGTCCGTACCATTGCAACTGGTGCGCAAAGCCCATTTGGGGCCAGCGCTACAACGCCCGCAGTCCAGAAAACGTTGCCGCCGAACTGGCATGGCTCAAAGACACCTATGCGCCTGACCATATTTGGTTTGCCGATGACATTATGGGCCTCAAGCCGCGCTGGTTTAGTCAGTTTGCGACGCTGGTCAAAGACAAAAACATCCAGACGCCTTTCAAATGTCTGAGCCGCGCCGACTTACTCGTGCGCGATGCCAGCACCACGCAAGCACTGGCCGATGCAGGCTGTGACATCATTTGGATTGGTGCTGAATCTGGGGCGCAGTCGGTGCTCAATGCGATGGAAAAAGGCACTACGGTTGAACAAATTTATGCCGCCGCTGAGCAGCTGCACGCCGTTAATGTCAAGGTGGCCTTCTTTTTACAATTTGGCTACCCCGGTGAAACCCGCGCCGATATTGAAAAAACGCTGCAAATGGTGCGCGACTGCCGCCCAGACGACATTGGCATTTCGGTCTCGTATCCCTTACCCGGCACAACGTTTCATGAAAATGTCAGCGCGCAGTTAGGCACCAAACATAACTGGACCGACTCTAGCGATTTAGACATGCTCTACCAAGGGCCGTTTACCACCGCCTTTTATCGGCATTTACACACGCTGGTGCACACCGAATATCGCGCCCGCAAAGCATGGTGGACTTTCAGCGGCATTGCGCTGCAACCATGGCAATGGCGACCGGCGCATTTTGTTGATCTCGCCAAAAGCATTGTGCGCGTGCTACGCCTCCCCAAGCTGCGCCGGCAGTTAGATCAACTCGCCCAAATTCCGCACGATAGCGTTTTGTTGCCCCAGCCCATGCCGTTGGAAGACGCCGCCACCCCATCGCCACAAGCCTAACGTGCCGCCTACAGAGTTACACACCCGCAACGTGGCCGCCGCCTTCAGCCGCAAGGCCAGCGTCTATGATGCCTTTGGCGAAGATCATGTCAATCTGGAGCGCATGCGAACCAAGGTCTATGACCATATTGGCCGACACGTGGCAACCGGCAGTCATTTGTTAGAACTGAACGCTGGGACCGGATTAGACGCCATGCGCTTAGCCGCACGCGGCTACCATATTCACGCAACTGACGTTTCCGCTGGCATGGTCGCCGCGATTGAAGAAAAAATCAGCACCCACCAATTGCAGGATCAATTGCAGGCGCAAACGCTGTCCTTTATGGATTTAGATCAGCTCCCACCAACACAATATGATGCGATCTATTCCAACTCTGGCGGTCTCAACTGCGTTGGAGATCTAGCGCCCGTCATCAAACAACTGCCGCGCTTATTACGCCCCAATGGCATTGTGACGTGGGTAATCATGCCCAAATTTTGTCCGTGGGAATTGCTGCTAACGCTCAAAGATCCCAAAGTGGGCTTACGCCGCTGGCATAGAAATGGCGTGCTTGCCAACGTAGAAGGCGTGCAGTTCCGCACTTGGTATCATCCAGCCAAGCACGTCCAGCGCCTATTTGGCGGCCGCTTTGCGCTCGCAGACCTCGAAGCCCTGTCGCTTATAACGCCCACGGCAGACAACAAAACATTTGCCGTACGGCAGCCCCGGCTATACAATGCACTCGTCACGTTAGACGATGTGCTTAGTCACGCGCCCTTGCTCAAGCGTTGGGGCGACTTCTATATACTCAGCATGCGCTTCTTGGGATAATTTCAACCTTATGACAGAAACACGTCCGCCAATCCAGCTTGTTTGCCCAATTGCCCAGTGCTCCCTAACGCACGTCGATGCCACAACCCAGCACTGTCCAACGCATGCCGTTACGTATCAGCAAATTGATGGCGTTTGGCGCATGTTGCCACCGGAGCGACAGGCCTATTTTGCCGACTTCATTGCTGACTACGAAACCGTCCGTAGCGGTGAAGCCCGTGGCAGCAACGATCCTAATTACTATCGGCAATTGCCACACCAAGATATCAGCGGCCAGCGTACCGCAGAATGGGCACAGCGCAACACAAGTTTCCGCATTTTGATGGATGCCATTGTCTACAAGCTAGAGCAAGACCGCGAACGGACGCTCAACATTTTAGATTTAGGCGCAGGCAGCGGCTGGGTAAGCTATAACCTGAGCTTGTTGGGCCACCAATGTGCCGCCGTTGATTTATGCCTCAACAGCACCGATGGCCTCGGCGCACACGTGCATTACGATGCGCCGTTTTTGCCCGTTCAAGCTGAATTCGACAGCCTGCCATTTGAAGATGCGCAGTTTGATTTAGTGATCTTCAACGCCGCGTTTCACTACAGCGAAAACTATCAAACCACCCTCAGCGAAGGCTTACGCGTGCGGTTGCCAGAAGGCGCACTCGTCATTATGGACACGCCCGTCTATACAGATGCCGCCAGCGGCCAGCAAATGGTGGCCGAGCGCCAACAAGACTTCGCGCGCCGCTTTGGCACCGCATCTGACAGCATTGCCGCAGAAAATTACCTGACGGAAGCCCGCCTCAGTGAACTAGAAACGTCTTTCAATATTGAATGGGAGCGTTACTCTTACGTCTCTAACTTCAGGCAAAAAGTGCGCCGTTTCAAAACTGGCCTAATGGGCAAACGCGAAGCGCCAAACTTTCCGCTGCTCACCATCGCCAACTTTGAAAAAGAAACCATGCGCGAATATCGCAAGCGCATTCTCGGTGGCGATATTGACTAAACCATTGCGCAATTGTCAATAATCAACAGCCAATTGGCAGTTATCAAATGACGTTACATCCGAAAATTACGACAGAAATTGCGAACGCCTTCCCCGGTTTAGAAATCGCATCCGCCTTACCGCAGATTACCCAAACCGGCACAGAAGACCTGCCGGCCTACTTCGCCGCCACCGATCTCGCAGTGGCAACCATCGGCATGGCCGGAATACTGCTCGGGCGGCTCAATACCCCAAGCGCTGAGTTCTCCGTCACTGTCGATCGGCGGCTAGCATCACTGTGGTTTAGCCTCACTGTGAACCCCATTGGCTGGGAACTACCGCCCATTTGGAATCCGATCAGCGGCAATTACAAAACCCAAAACGGTTGGCTGAGACTGCACACCAACGCGCCCAAACACTTGGCCGCAGCCCTTGCCGTTCTAGACGTGCCCGCCACGCCAACGGCAGTCAAACAAGCTGTCGCCCAATGGGAAGGTGAAGCGCTGATGAACGCAGTTGTGGCTGCCGGTGGTGTCGCCGCCACAATGAACACCATTGAAGATTGGCAAGCCCATCCGCAAGGCAAAGCCGTCGCGCAAGAACCGCTTATCCACTGGGAACAGCACGCCAACGTTACACCGTCCAAAACACCTGGCAATCCAGCGCAACCCTTGGCTAACGTGCGCATTCTAGATCTCACGCGCATCTTAGCTGGCCCAGTTGCCACGCGCTTTTTAGCTGGATTTGGCGCAGACGTCTTACGGATTGACCCGCCAAATTGGGAAGAAGATCTCGCGCAAACCGAGGTCACGCTTGGCAAGCGCTGTGCCGGTTTAGACCTCAACAGCGCCGCCGACCGCGCCACGTTTGACGCTTTATTAGCTGAAGCTGACGTGCTCGTTCACGGCTACCGGCCAAACGCTTTAGCCAGCTTAGGCTATGACAGTCAACGCTTACGCGCCCTAAATCCAGCCCTGATTGACGTCTCGCTGTGCGCTTACGGCTGGACTGGCCCGTGGAAAGCACGGCGCGGGTTTGATAGCGTCATGCAAATGAGCAGCGGTATTTCTGCGCATGGCATGTACGCCACACACGCCAACGCGCCGCTCCAACTGCCTGCGCAGGCGTTAGACCACGGCACTGGTTACCTAATGGCAGCGGCAGTACTGCACGCACTTGCGCAACGCAATCAGCATGGCACTGTACACTCCGCCAAGCTTTCCTTAGCCCGCTGCGCACACCTGCTCTTGCAAACCAAACGGTCCACACCGGGCAGCGGCGTTGCTCCTGCCACGCCACAAGACCTTGATCCTTGGATTGAAAAAACAACGTGGGGCAAGGCACAACGCATTCGTTTTCCAATGCAGCTGGAGGGTATTACCCCGCAATGGCGGTATGGTGCATCACAGCTGCGTAGCGCCCAGCCCGTCTGGCTCGACCGCTAAATAACTTCACTTGCAGCGGCTAATGTGCCGCTGCAGCCCACATGCCCATTTCGCTTTGGCAACACATTTCGACAAATACGCTGTGGCTATTGCTGGCTCGCATTAGCGGCCAAGGCGTTTTGTTCTTAGTTGGCGTGCTGATTGCGCGGTTTCTTGGTCCGCAAGCATTAGGCCAATACGCGCTGATTACCACCATTGTGGCAGTGGGCAATATTGCCACAAGCTTCGGTATGGACACGCACCTAATGCGCGTTGCCGGACAAACCAGAGCCACCAACGCCCCTGAATATAGCGTCGGACTGTACATTCAACTGCTCCTATCAGCGCTTTACATTTGCGTGATCTGGCTGTTTGCCGACCGCTGGACAGACGCCGCCTGGGCCTTGCGCTGGTTTAGCCTAACCCTAATCCCGCTCGGATTTGCGACCATTTACAGCGCCCTCTTGCGCGGCTTTGAACGCATGGACGTGCTATTGCGCTATCAGGTGGTGACCGCCGTTGCGCAGCTAATTGGCACGCTCGGTGTCATCATTTTGCAGCCAACGCTGCTTAACGTCTTACTTGTTTTGGGCATTGGGCAAACACTGGGCGTTGTTTACGGCGGCTGGCAGTTGTATCGCGTCTTACCCACCTTACAACTTTGGCAGCGCCCTACATCGACCGTATTCAAAAGCACGCTAAACAGCGGCCTGCTCTTAGTGCTGTTGATGGTTATCGTAACGCTCTCGCAGCGGCTGGGGACACTGACCCTAGCTTATGTGGTCGATGAAACGGCGGTTGGCTATCTGAATGCCGCCAGCCGTCTGACAGAAGGGATACGCTTACTGCCAATTGCCCTGTTTGGCGCACTGTTCCCGGTGCTGGCCCAGTCGCAGACGGCATCTGCCGCACAACGTCAGCAAGTCAATCGGCTCGTTTTGGCTTTGTGCAGCGGCCTAGTGGGGATTGCGTTATGTTTACACTGGGCTGCCGAGCCAATTGTGCAGTTGTTATACGGTCAAGGTTGGGAACCAAGCACAACTGTTTTGAAAATCTTAGGCTGGAATTTAGCCATTACCGTTGTCGTGCAGCGGTTTTCGGTCACCCTCATTGCACGCGGATTTGACAAAGCCGTGGTCGTTGCCAGCCTCTTGCAACTGCTGCTTGCTGTGCCGCTTTTTTACGGCCTTACCGCTGCATACGGTCTGGTCGGCACTGCCTGGGCTACGGTGATTAGCAGCGTGCTAAATGCATTGCTGCTCTGGCAAACGTGGCGCTATTGTTTTCAGCGCACGCCCCTATAATCAACGTCATGCCCATTCCAAATTTTGACGCCAAATTCAACGCAGCAACGCTCACCACACCGCAACAGCTATTGGCACAACGCCTAACCGCAACGCAATTGCGCACCCCACCGCAGCGATTAGTAATGTGCTTACAAACTGCGCCGTTAAAGCATTTACAGCGTCAATTTCGGGGCAAGCCATTGCAAGGATTTAGCGGGCAACACGCATTACTCAAGAAAACAAACGCCAGCGTTGCAATAGCCGGTGGATTTGGCATTGGCGCACCCGCTGCCGCTGCCGTGCTACATGAATACGCCGCTTGGGGCATTACGGACTGTATTTGTATCGGCGTGGCTGGTGGCCTGCAACCGCATGATCAATCTGGCGCTGTGGTCGTGATTACCAGCGCCATTCGCGATGAAGGCACGTCCTATCACTACTTACCAGCCAGCGATGCGCCGGTTGTTGCCGATGCTAATCTGCAGCGCCGCTTGCAAACCGCTCTTGCCACCGCCAACATCAACTATACCCAAGGCCAGAGTTGGACCACTGACGCACCCTATCGTGAAACGCAAGCCGAAATTGCGCACTATCAGGCCGCAAACGTGCGCTGTGTGGAAATGGAAGCCGCCGCGCTGTATGCCGTTGGCAAAGCGCTAAATGTTGCCGTGACCTGCGTGGTTGTCATCGCCGACAAAGTCACAACCAGCGGCTGGCAATTACAAGTAAACCCAAACGTTCCTAACACGCTGCGCACCTTAGCAACGCTAGCCGTCACCGCATGAATACGCCCGCAATTGTGATCCCCGCTTATAACCGTCCAGCAGCGTTGTTACGGTTATTAGAGACGCTTGCCGCAGCTTGGTATCCCAACGCCGACGTCCATCTCGTTATTTCCATCGATGTCGGTGGTGCTCAGCAAGCGGCAGTCACGCAAGTGGCAACCGACTTTGTTTGGGCGCACGGTAGTAAAGAAATCATTGTCCAGCCAACGCCATTAGGGCTGATTGGCAACGTTTTCTTTTGCGGTGATTTGACGGCGCGTTACGGCGCAATTGTGCTACTTGAGGATGATTTAGTGGTGTCTAACGCGTATTATCACTACGCAATGCAGGCACTTGCAGCGTATGCGCACGACCCGCAAATTGGGGGAATCTCACTCAACGCACTGTGGTTCAATGGCTTTCGGCAGCTGCCATTTGTGCCGTATTTAGACGCCAGCGACACATTTTTTATGCAAGTGGCGTGGTATCAGGGGCAAGCGTATACAGCCGAGCAATGGCAAGCATTTCGGCGCTGGGTGGCAGATCGCGAGGCTGTGCAACGCACGTTACGGCAAATGCATCCGATGTATAGCCAGTTTCCAGACACAGACTGGTTTCCGCTCAAAACGGCGTGGCTCGTGGATACGCAACGCTACTATGTGTTTCCACGGCAGTCGCTCACAACAAACTTTGGGGAAACGGGCACCCATTTTGATACCCAAACCGCGTGGTTCCAAGTTCCGATGTTGCATGCGCGGCGGCGCTATCAATTGGGCGCATTAAGGGAAAGCTGGGCAGTTTATGACAGTTGGCAAGAACTATCGGCGGCAACCCTAAAAGCCCGCGCCCCGCGGCTAGCCGATTATGACTTTACTGTTGACCTTTACGGGACACGCCCAAAGGCACAAATAACAACGCCTTACTTGCTAGGTAGCCGCCCCGTAAAGCAAGCGCTCTACTCGTTTGACGCAACCATGTGGCCGTTGGAAGAAAATGTCATCTGTAACATTGCCGGCCATCAACTGCACTTTGCCTTGACAACGAACGTTAGCTTTTCTACAGCAGCAACCCAGCACACAGAAACACTGTTAACAACCTACTTCAACCGGCATCGCCAGCCATCTTTACGAAAAACACTTTCACACTGGCTACACAACAAAACAAATAGACAGAAGTAAACTGTAAACAAAATAGATATACGAGCACAAGAAGAATGTTTAGCTGTTTATCTTATTGTATATCTCTATTGTTTGCGCTGTTGCCGACTGCCAAGAGAAGTTTGCCGCAAGCTGCTGCCCCTTGGCGGCTAACGTATGCCGTAGCTCAGGTTTAGACAGCAGTGCCTGCAAAGACGCCGTCACGCTGTCACAATCTGTTGGCGTGCAGAGCAAGGCCGCGCTTGAAAACAGCTCGACCAAAGACGACGTGTCACTTGTCAGCACTGGCGTACCACAGGCCATCGCCTCTAACGGCGGTAATCCAAAGCCTTCATAAAGTGAAGGGAACACAAATGCAGTCGCTAGAGAATATAACGTTGGCAGCTCTGCTTGTGGCACATAACCAATGTGGCGAATTGCGGGGTGCTGCGCAGTAAGCGCCAACAATGCCTCGGCGTCATGTCCTAATGCCCCCACCAGAATTAGCTGCCAATCTGGAAAGTCAGGCTGTAATTTGAGAAAAGAGCGCACCAGGCGCAGTAAATTTTTGCGCGGTTCGAGCGTGCCAACGTAGAGTAAAAAATTATCCGCCAGCGCATACCGCCGCTTTACAGCAGCCCGTTGCGCAACATCAGTCGTCGGCACAAATTCTGGCGCGGCGGCTTCGTAAACCACGCTAATATCATCTGCCGCAACGCCCAACACAGATTGGATCTCACGCTTAGAAAATTCAGACACCGTAATAATGTGCGCTGCATTGCGTGCCACGGTTGGCAACATCCACTTCATCGACAATTGCCGCGACTGCGGATGAGTCCACGCGTGCGTAAACAGCGACACATCATGAATCGTAACAATATACGGCGTTGGACAGACCAAGGGCGCAATTGAGTTTGGAAAATGTACAAGATCTAACTGCGCACGTTGCAATGTAAGCGGCAAAATCGTTTGCATCCACGTCCAGCGGCTAAGCGGAAAATTACGGCCAATTTTTGAAGCGGCATAAGGCGGTGGCAAGGGCTTATTGGCCAGCGCCTGCACCTGCCAGTCCGTTTCAACTTGCGAAAGATGGGAAAGCAAGCCATTGGTATAACGGCCAATCCCCGTCTGCACCCCGATTAGCGGCGTCGCATCAAGCCCGAGACGTTTCATAACTCCCCCACAGCCCAACTAGCGCCCAGAACAAAAACGCAGTGCCATTAAACAATAGAAAATAATCCAACACCCCGTGCAGCATAAATGTCAACAAGCCCGCCCCAACGCCGAGCTGAAGCAATGGAACGGCCCCAGTTCGCGCCCGTTTTAGAAACTGCATCGCAAGTAGTGCTAGCCATAAAAAGAACGGTAGCGCACCCAATAAACCAAGCGAAACTAACATTTCAACGTACCAGTTATTGGTGTGGATTGTGTCATTGAAGTGCGCCATTTCAAGCACAGGGCCATATTGCAAGCGAAAATTATCTAGCCCAATGCCAAGCCAAGGGGCGTCTTGCCACAGCAGAAATGCAGCGCCCCACAGCGTACGCCGATGCGGAATTGGCGGCAGCAACGTTTCATCTAAAGGCACCGAACGCGCCTGTGACGTAACACTGGTTGCAGCACTAGGCGTTGCCGCGCCCACAGCCGTCACCGTCACAAGCGTTGTGGCAACGTTGCCATTTTTTTGGCTAAACCACGTAATATTCTCATGCACAACATCCCATTCCAAGCGATAAGTGCCGGGCGTTTCTGGCAGAACTAAGGCCAGCGTCCAAGTTGCCCCAGACTGTGGCGCAACCGCCGCTGGAAAACGCCAGCGCGGCTCCGTTGCCAACAGCGTTGCGCTGTCTGTCTCGATCGCATACCAATGGGCACCCAGCCGGATCGGATGTTCCAGTTCCTCTGACCATGTCAGCAAGCCGTCATTTTGAATATCCACCGTGACTGGAACCGCTGCGGCGGCAGTGCCCGTCACAGTCGCCGGCATTGAAAAGCGCGCCTGATACCAAGCATCATCGCCTTCGCTTTGTAAGCGCAGTTGCAGCACCGGGTGTAACAAAATGTTGAGCGCCAAGATAACAAGCATCACGCTGGTGCACACGGCTAAATAGCGCGCTAAGGCGCGTTTCTGCGCCAACCACGTGACACCCCACAATCCGCCAGAGACCATAATCAACGTCGCAAAACTAGCCCGACTTAGGGTTAACAACGCCGATTGAAACAGGATCAGCGTCAGCAGCGCCAGTCCAATTGCGCCCGCTTTTTGCTGACGCTGCCAAGCCTGATACGTGGCAAAAATCCCAACTGGCACAAGTGCTTCAAGATACATCGCCGCCTGATTTGCATGATCAAAACTACTGGTCAGCCGTAAAAATGGGCCGACGGTTGTAGCCCGTTCTCGCAAAATATTTAGCCCCGCTAGCGGTTGATTGCGCAACACTTCGAAGATGCCAAGCGTGGCAGCAGCACCCGCGCCTAGTAGTAATGCGGCGTAAATCCAATGCCGTTGACCGGGATTGCGCTGCGCAATTGTGGCAACTGCAAGCGCAAACAAGACCCCAATGGCAAACCGGAACGTGGCAAACAGTGCAATTTTCTGCGCGGCAGCCGCCTGACTGCTAACCAATGACGCACACAGCACAAGGCCCAAGCACACCAGCGACCAGCGCCAGAAAGACTGAATTTGCGGCTGTAAGATCAGGCCCAGCGCAAGACAGCAATAGACCCCAACCTCAAGATTAGTGAGTTGGAACGTCGCAGTCTGCAGAACAGGTCGCCGCAGTTCAAAAGGCAAAAGCAGGCAAACGCCCAATAAGAGCAGCAGCCCCAAACGATTGAAACTTAACACGGGCTGAATTATAAGAAGTGAAACGCGCTACAAAATGATTAGTCAATGAGTCATAGTCGAGGTGCGCCTGCTAGCCGCGATTGGCGTGCGTAGATTCCGTGGCGTTTGACAATGCGCCAGCCCCCCGCTAATATCGCGCCGATGAGAATTGCAATTGATGCGCGGTTGACGCACTACACCTCGGGCGGCATTGCCCGCTATATCCATAACTTGGTCACACACCTGCCTAGTCTGGCACCGACGCATCACTTTACCGTTTTACAAAGCCGCAAACAGCCGACGCCGCTCACCACAGCGCCGAACAGCAAGCGGCACGGCGTATGGACGCCAGCCCACCATAAAGCCGAGCGCATTGCGCTTGCCGCAGAGGTGCTGACGCAACGTCCGCATATTTTGCACAGTCCCGACTTTATCGCGCCGCTAGCACTCGGCTGGAAGCGTATTATCACCATTCACGACTTGGCATTTTTGCGCTATCCAGAATTTATGACCGCAGAGAGCCGCGCCTATTACAACGCGCAAATCCAGCGGTCGGCTAACGAAGCAGACGCAATTATTGTCAATTCACAGGCCACAAAAGCAGAAACCGTAAGCAAGCTTGGCGTTGCGCCAGCCAAAGTTACGGTGACACATTTAGCACCAGCCAAAGAATTTAGCCCCGCACCTAGCGACGCAATCCAAACCGTCTTGCAGCGCTATGATCTGCCGGAAGGCTACTTGTTATATGTAGGCACATTCGAGCCGCGTAAAAATGTACCGGGCTTACTGGAAGCGTATGCCATTGCCAGAAAAACCGACGCAACCTTGCCACCGTTAGTGCTGGTGGGCAATACTGGCTGGCTATTTGATGACGTACGCACGCTGATCTCTAAACTTGGATTAGAGCCGCACCTGCACTTTGTACAAGACATTGCGGGTGCAGATCTGCCCGCAATTTACAGCGGCGCAACCTTATTTGTTTTAGTCTCGCATTATGAAGGATTTGGACTGCCAGTCTTAGAGGCAATGGCCTGTGGCACTGCTGTGATTACGAGCAACGTAGGCGCGTTACCTGAAGTGGCTGGACAAGCTGCAAAACTAGTCGATCCGCTCGTGCCAGAACAAATTGCAGACGCGATTGTTACGCTATACAACGATGCTGAACAACGCAAAACTCTTGAAACTGCTGGCTTTGAAAACATCAACCGTTTTAGCTGGCAACAGCTAGCACAAAAAACGCTAAACATATACAACACGGTTTAGTAAACAACTATGCAACGAAAAGAAATCTTATTTCTCACGCCTTCAGCACCCTATCCACCCAATCAGGGCGGTTCTATTCGGACTTGGGGGCAAATCAAACGCCTAAGCGACATTCACAATGTACATTTAGTGACTTTTGTTGAAGAAATCAGCAGCGCAGGCGAGCGAGAAGAGTACAAAACTAGTAAACAAATTGTTTTTCAAGCGCAATCAAAACTTGAAAGACTAAAACAAATGTTGCTATCCTCGCAAGCCGACCTAAAATTACGTTTGCAGACCGAAAGCTTCGCTAAACATGTAACAAAACTGCTAAACAACTCAAGGTTTGATGGTGTCCACATTGAAGGCTTGGAGATGGGCACCTACATTGACGCAGTGCGTCATAGCGCGCCGGATGCAAAGATTGTGTTTGATGCCTTCAATGCAGAGTTACTAATACAACAGCGCGCCTTTGATACGGACAAACGCAACCCAAAACGCTGGTTACATGCGCTCTACTCACGGCTGCAACTGCCCCGCATTAAGCGATTTGAAGCAGACGTGTGCGCAAAAGCAGACCATGTGCTGTACGTTTCACCCGAAGATGGCGTGGAATTACGCAAACACGGCAGCGCTAGTGACTTTGTGTTGGTGCCAAATGGCATTCATGTAAACGATTATGCGGTGGCCCAGCCTAATAACGCGGTTCCAACGCTGGTGTACACCGGAAAAATGGACTATCGGCCTAATATCGATGCCATTGTTTGGTTTGTAAATGAGATTTATCCGCAGTTGAAAGCAGAGTTTCCAACGATAGAACTGCTAATAGTGGGGAAATCACCAGCGCCTGCTGTTCGTGCGCTGGCCGCAGTTGGTGGGGTTACCGTGACCGGAATGGTGCCTGATATCCAGCCGTATATGGCAAAAGCCGATGTTTACATTGCCCCGCTCCGTATGGGGGGCGGCACGCGCTTCAAATTACTTGAGGCGATGGCAATGGGACGGCCAATTGTGTCAACGCGCATTGGTGCAGAAGGCTTCTCTGCTACAGACGGCGTCGAGATGCACCTCGCGGATACGGTCGCTGAGCAAGTTGCGGCTATTAGAACGGTCCTGAAAAATCCAGCTGCGGGCAATGCACTCGGCTTACGGGGCCGCAAATTTGTTGAAGAAAACTTTGATTGGGACGTGATCTTGCCTAAGCTAGACGCGCTCTATGAAGATTGATTGCGATAATAATACTAAGTTGTTAGCATGCAACCAACAGCGCTAGCTAACCAACAAGCTGTGGAAATGACTGCGCTAGTGCCGTAAAGATAGGCAGAATAAACTGCGGGAAGATTCCAAAGATAAGCAGCGCGGCAGCCCCAATAATGCACATGACCGTATTGACAGGCGACTCAGCTGCAACCAGATCAGAATCAGATGGCGTCTCAGATTCTGGTAACGCAGAGCGATCTAACAATAGTCGCGCCCCCCGTGCATAGGCTAGGATAATACAAACGCTAGCCAGCATCAGTGCATACGCGCCCCACGCATTCGAAACAATCAGCGCTTGGTAGAGCTGCCAGCGCACTGGAAAGCTAATCGTCAGTGGAAAGCCAATCAACGACAGGCCGCCAATAAACACGGCCAGTGCCGAAAACGGTTTGCGCCACGCCAAGCCCCGTAACGCTTCGAAGCTATCATCACCATCTGGTGCTAGCGCCCCAATCCCAATGCCCCACAAAACCACGGCTGGCACGCGAATAATTAGCAACACCAAGCCTAGTTGATAGCTAGTGTAGTCTGTTAGCGTAAATGTGAGGTAGGTTGCGCCCAAATCACTAAGTAAGGCATAGCCCATTAGGCGCCCATAACTGCGCTGCCCAACCGCAAAGATCCCAGAGATCACAATCGTAGCGATTGCGCCCCAGCCAAACACACTTTGGAAAATGTAATTAGACCGCAGCCAGTCGATGTCGGCCAAGGATGAGATGAGCACAAAGATCACGGCCAAGTTGACCACTGTCACCACAAAGGCCGCTGCGTATGAGTTGGCTTCTTCTAGCGCAACCGGAACCCAAGAATGGAAAGGAAATACCGAAAGCAAAATCAAGAACCCGATGCTTAGCAAAAGCGCGGCTTGGTCAAGAATATCAACGCCGTTGGTGGCATTGCCAGCGCCTTCAAGTTGCCAGCCAGCCAGTAACACAAAAGGCACCCCAATCGTAAAGAACACCAATAAGCGCAATGCGCCACGGGTTTTGAAGTGCACCACATCGCTGAGTAAAAAGACCGCCAACGCAGCCAGAATTTGCAAGAATAACGCCGCAAACTGAAATGGCTTCACCAAAATAGTGGCCGCCACCAGCATCAAAACCAACAAGCCGCCCGTCACAAACGTGCGTTCGAGCTGGATACTAAAGCCCCCGATGAAAAACAGCATCGCCATCAAAAACAGGACGGTTAACGCTGGGCGCACCTGATCTGAAAATGTAAGCGAGCGGCCAACGAAATTGAACACCGGTTGCAAAATAACGCTCTGCCCAAGTGCCAGCACATTACTTTCTAACGGCACTTGCGTAGTAAAAATCAACAAAATCAGCGTTGTTAGTAACGCAACGCCAAGCTGTGCTGTCTGCCAACGCCCCACAACCCAGCTAATGATTGCGCCAACAATCAGCAAAAATAAGAAAACTAAAGGAATATTGAGTGCCATTAGAAGTCAGCCGTCTCCAAAAATCGTTCGGCACGCACTAGGGTTAGATACCCAGAGCCAAGCGCCACACTAATATTGACAACCGCCAATAGCGCAACAACTGCTAGCGAAGGCTGCAAGGTTGCATACACCAGATCAAAGCCCGTCAGCAGCATAATCATGCCTAAGCCCGCGCGAAACGGTGCTTCCGTTAGACCCACAACCGCAATGCCCAGCGCAATCATGACAAAGCTAATCGACATAATAGACGCGTCTAAGCCGAGCATGGATGCAGTGGCATCAAAGCGCGCAACGCGGATGGCGACAATGGTCAGAAATACCACAATCAAGCTGCGAAAGATCAACGTTGAAAGCTGCGGCGCAGCCAACCATGACTGACGCGCGTGGTCTGGCATGGTAAACGTTTGGCCGCCAGCAGCGTCTTCAATGACGGGGAGCTCATCAGGGTTCACCGCCTGAATAGACATCGTGCCGCTTTCAATGGCGCTCGAAAGCTCTGGTGTTTCGATCCAATGCACTTGCCAAGCAGTGGCAAAAAACATCAGCGCCACGATGATCGCCGTAATTGCTTTTGCCAACACTAGATAAGATGGCAGCGTGCTAATAAAGACCAAAATCGATACTAAAAAGATAATAAAAATAATTGCAACTTGCGCCCGACGGTCACGCAACAGCAATAACGCGGCACCACTCGCAACAATTGTTGCCAAGGCTAGCCAAAAGAAAAGAGTTGTTTCAAATAATTCCATTGGGTTGTTATCCCACTACCGCACTTGCAAATAAAACGATCAATACCAATGCCCACAGCACCGCCCCTTCCCCTTCTAGCACTAAGCCGATGCCATTTGAAACGCGCGACGTGCCGCGCAACATGCCCGAAGACACAACATCACCACCGGTTGTAAATAGCGCCTCACGGATGGCAATTAGCAAAGGGCGCAGGGCAGAATCGAAATACCAAAGAACAACGCCTAACATCAGAGAAAATAGCGTTGCGCCAACCGCCAACAGACCCGGCGCGGTGGCAACTTGGGCAAACGTAAAGCCAATTGGCAATCCGCCAATGGATGTCAGTGCGATTGGCAAAATCCCAAACGTCAGCACTAACAAACACGGAATCCCCAGCAAAATTACCAAGTAACCCGGTGAATAATTTGACTCTGGCAGATCATCTGGATTGTTACCAAACAAAATGCGTAAATAACCCGTCATTAGCAAGATCTGGATGAGCAATGCTAATGCCAGCAGCAACCATTCCCGCGCATTGGATAGTCCGCCAAAGAATGCGAATTGCCCGACAAAGCCAGCCGTTAGCGGTAGCCCAACCAGCGCCGCTGTCCCCAGAAATGCTAATGCAACAAAAATCTGCGCGTTATGCCGTGGCTTTTGATACGTAAACAAAATCGCGAGGCCGAGCGTCACAGAAAAGGTTTGCATCAACACAGCGAACCCAGAAGATTCACCGCCAAATACAGCCGTGATCGCCAGCAAACAAGCCTGCGCAAATACAATTTGCATGAGCCCAATCCGTGGGGCAGAAAACAGCCAGACGCGAATTGCGCCGTACAGGCCCAAAAGCAAAATCAAGGTTAGCAAGCGCGGTGGCAAGTCATGCTGTTGCAACGTTGGCGCTGCTAAATACAGCAAACGACCGGCCACTAGAAACGCCGTCAAATTGACGAACACATTAACTTCAGCCGGGATGGCCGTCACCGAGCTAGCCTGTGACGCCGTAAAGCTGGATGCTCCAACACGGAAAATTGCCGCGAATAAAAGCGCCAATCCTGTTTGGTAGGGTAAGGCTTCAAACGCTAATGAACCGTTAGCCGCAAACGCAAACAAGGCCGCAGCAGTAACACAAAGCGTTGAAAGCAGATCAAAGCCTAGCGCCAGTGAAAACCGCCGACCGACGGAGTCATCTGTGGCGCTAAATGTTTCTGTACGTTGGCGAAGCACGAAGAGTGAAGAAAAGATCACCACATCTAAGAATGCCAGTGCCAAGACGAGTGCCAGCAAATTACCGGCCCACAGCACTAACAATCCGGCTAAGCCAGAAAATGACAAACACACTGCGGGCAACTTACTAACATTTTCTAGCTTTGCCAAGCTAGAAAACCCAGAAATAAGCAGCACCACTAAAAAGGCCAGGCTACCAATCCAAGCGGCTGCATCTACTTGGCCGACATAGCCAAACGTTTGGCCGACCGTCTCCCAAGTTGAAAAAGAATAAGTTGCGGGTAAGTAGAAGAAGAGAGCTAGGTGTAAGGCAAATACAAGCGCAAACCCGCCTGATACAATCAGCGCAGTGAGTTTGAACCCGGTAATTGCACCATAAAGGGCAAAACAACCGAGTATCAAAAGTAGAACCAAGACAGAAATAGCGATCATAAAAGCGCCGCGATTCTAGCACAGCGCATCTGCCAACGGTGGGATTGCTACGCTAAAATTGGTTAGACTTTATTGCCGTGGCAAAAGCAAGGGGATAAAGTATGCTGGCTACCTTCTGCTCACCAATTCTGAACCATTATGAAACCACCTGCAACTGTCATTCTATTAATTAGTAGCGAGCAAGATTGGCTCACGCAACTTGCGCAGCACCTGACCAGTGCAGGCCGAAAAATCGTAACAAAGCATGTGCCAGACGGCGCTGCATTTCAAAATTCACGCCCAACCGAGCCGACATCTGGCGCAATTGCAACCCTGATCCGGGCGATTGCAGACATACAGCCGCAAGTGCTGGTGTTAGATCAAGCCGGGCTAAGTGCCGATAGCCACGCGGTTATTGCGAGCAGTCCGGCAACGCGGCGCATTACGCAGCACGTGATTGGAGCCACCGCCGCCGAGATGGAAACCGTAGCCGAGGCAATCGCAGAATTAGAAGCTGACCCACCGCCTACTATTAACTGTCAACGGGCGCTGCTGCCAGAAGCAATTGAGGGAATTGCGCTCTTCAATGCTGGCGATTACTACACTGCTCACGATCCATTAGAAGCGGCTTGGAATCAAGAAACTGCGCCAGACCGAGATTTGTATCGGGCGCTATTGCAGGTGTCCGTGGGTTACCATCACATTACCAAAGGCAATTATCGTGGTGCGGTGAAGTTACTGCTGCGCGCTAAACAATGGCTGGCAAAGCTGCCCGATCAATGCCGGGGCGTGGAAATTGGCGCATTTCGTGCCAATGCGGTTGACGTTGAAGCTGCGTTATTGCGGCTTGGGCCAGATAATATTGCCGACTTTGACACAACGCTAATCAAGCCGATTGTTTATCACCCAATCGCAGACGATAAATAAAAAACAGGCACGTTTCCGTGCCTGTTCAGAAAAAGTTACGCTGTAGTCGTGTCTTTGCCGCAGTCCCTAAACGGGGATCTTGGTGTTTTGAATGAGTTCAGCAACAATGTCTGTTGCTTTGCGTCCTTTGAGCGCGGTCTCTGGTTTCATAATCAGGCGGTGCGCAATACAAGGGCCAGTCATGGTTTTGACATCATCTGGCAACACGTAGTCGCGGCCACGCATAGCGGCTAACGCTTGTGAGGCGCGGAAGAGTGCCAAACTGCCGCGCGGGCTTGCCCCCATTACTAACTCTGGATGTTGGCGCGTGTAATGAATAAGCGTCAGCAGATAATTACGCACGGTGTCATCCACATGGACAGCGCGAACTTGCTTCCAAAGCGCTGGCAGTTGCGCCCCTTCAACCACTTTGCGCACGCGGTCAATCGGGTGCGAGCGTTGCAAATTGACCAACATCTGGCTCTCTTGCAAAAAGTCGGGATAGCCAACATTCAAGCGCATAAAGAACCGATCTAACTGCGCTTCTGGCAGCGGGAAAGTTCCTTCAAATTCAATTGAGTTCTGAGTGGCGAGCACTAGGAACGGCTGCGGTAGCTTATAGGTTTTGCCATCTACACTAACCTGCCCTTCAGCCATTGCTTCTAGCAAAGAGCTTTGGGTACGGGGTGTGGCGCGATTGATTTCATCCGCAAGCAGAATATTTGAAAACGCTGGCCCCGGCCGAAACTCAAATTCCGCAGACTTTTGATTGAAGACAGAAACGCCGGTCACATCATTTGGCAACAGATCTGGGGTGCACTGCAGCCGCTTGAACACAACGCCCAACGAGTGCGCCATAGAACGCGCCAGCATGGTTTTACCAGTGCCGGGATTATCTTCCAGCAAAACGTGGCCGTCACACAGCACAGCCAAAATTAGCATTTCAATCACAGAGCGCTTGCCGACGATAACCGTTTCAACGTTGGCAATAATCGCACGCGTGAAGTCTTGAATTTCTTTCATGTAAGTAGAACTTATCCGATAATTTAGTTTATAACTCTAGTTTGCTGACCGTATTCAATAATAGTAAATGACGTACGGCGCAAAACGGGCAAAACTGCCTGTTTTAGGCAAACTTATTTTTCTGAAAAGCGTGTAACTATTCATCTCTAGGCCTGCCAAAGCGTTGGCGCATGCGGCAACCTACCGTTTTAGTGCAGCCTGCTGCAAGCATAGGCTTAGCGAGATCGCTCTAGTTACAAAACATTTTTATTTTTCACATTGTGTCTGGCGTTGCGCTTGATTTAAGAACGCAATTACTAAACACTTAGATCACTATATCAGTTTCTCTATGCAGAAACATAAACCTGATATTAACGATTACTATAAGAATTCTAGTCCACCCTAAACTATGCTGCCTGATCCGAACTTACATCGCTTGCTTGAACTGAACAAAATCCGTGAAAACCGCGTGCATTATGCCAAGGTTGAGGGCGCACCTTACGTAGTGACAAAACTCGATGGAACCATCAAAGTGTTTAGCGCAATTTGTCCGCATGCGCTTGGTGATCTTTCTTACGGCACAATCGTGGAAGCACAAATTGACTGCCCGAGCCACGGCTGGCGCTTTGATCTCAACACTGGGCTGTGCCAATGGCCAGACGATACCGGCCAACGCCTAAAATTTCTGGAGACGGAAGAACACAACGGCTGGCTGTATTTACGCAAGGCCCCAAACGACTATTCCCTATAAGCGCCCCAACATCCGATAAACCGCAATCCCAATATATTCCCGTAAAACGCGCGAGTTGATTGCCATATATTCCACATCTGGCACTAGGAACAGTAGCACCGTCGCTGGGGTTGGGCTAACCAGCTGGGTCTGCTCAAATTCGGTAATGGAATAATCGACTGGGATTGGCACAACGTCTAACCCTTGGGCTTCAAAAAGTGCCAAGGCACGCGGCATATGCAGCGCAGAGGTCACGAGCAGAATTTTCTCAAATCCTTCAGCCTCAACAATTTTGCGCGTTTCAACCGCATTCTCATAGGTATTGGTTGAAACTTCTTCTAAGATCACATCTGCTTCAGCCACGCCCAGCATTTGCAAGACGTCTAAGATTGCCTTTGCCTCGGAGTTTTCATAGCCAAATTGATGAATGATGCCACCGCTAACGATGATGGTATCGGCATAGCCCTCTTTTTGTAAGTAACCCGCAGCGAGATATCGATCACCGGCTTCACCGATTTCGGCAATGATGCGCGGCCAATCCTGATGACGATGCCCCCCACCCAACGTCACAATAGCATCCGCCTGTGGAATTTCAGTTGGCGGCAAGTATTGCCATTCCAAAGATTGAATTGCTTGGGTTGCAACCCAGCGGTTACCACCGACAAAAATCAGCACCAAAATCAGCCACAACAGATTCCGACTGAGATTAGCACGCTTCCGAAACAGCAGCGCCGCAACAACTAAAAAGATAATGAGCCCTAACGGCACAACCATCAAGGGTAAAAATTTTGAAAGAATAAACCACATAAATTGAAAAAACAGGCAATCTCAAGGTTGCCCAACGACTAGAACTATCCGTGGAAAGGCGTTTTATACAAAAAAGTTGGCCTCCCCTAGCTGAATTAGATACTATAGAAACATGAAGAAATTGATTTGTCTTGTGATCTTAGCGTTAAGTCTCGTTGCGTGCACTGGCACAGCACCGCCCACAGGCCAGTTACCGTCAACCGCCACAGAGGCCGTCCCGACTGTTGTCACCGAGGAAAAAGAAAAGAGCGGCATTCTGCCAGCTAACATCTTGATTTTGGATGGACGCGATGCAATTCGGGAGTTAGATGTCAACGGCGACACCGTAGAAACATGGGTCGTGAATGGGCGGGCCGCCAAAGCGTTTTCATATACAAGTGCGCGGCAAACCCTAGCTTGGACCGATGGATCGCAGGTCTATCTCAATCAGAAAACAGACCCCAGCAACGCGGAAGCATTTGTAAGCAAAGCCAATATTAAGAACGTTCTCTGGGCACCAAACGGCACGTTGCTCGCAGTAAACACTAGCCAAGCGACTGTATTACTAGACACCACCGGCGAAGAAATTGCCACCATCAACGGGAATTTCAACGTGTTGAGTTGGTCTGCGGATAGCGCCCGCTTAGTGCTGGCAAACGCAATTGGCAACGGCTTCTTGGTTTATACCGTCGCTGGTGGCGTGGAAACTATTCTAAATGTGCCCACCAACTGCTGCGCGGCACACTGGACCCAAAGCGGACGCTTTCTATACATCTCGAACAATATTCCAGATGCGGGCCAAGCCGGTGTTTGGTTGGTGTCTGCGATTAGCGGCACGCCAATCCATTTGCTAAGTTCAAAGGCCGGCCAGACCCAATTACTAGCTGCCGATTTGCGGCATTTTCCAAACGATTCGCTCTACGGATTCTTTGGCGACAATATCGGTTTAGGGAGCAACACCCCACTGACGATGCACAGCATTTCGGCTGATGGGCAGCAAGATCTTTTACCACTGCGGAATGATAGTCACCGCCTGCGGTCTGCCGTCTGGGACCCAACTGGCCGCGGGGCATTGATCATTACGCGCACGGCCAATCTGAATGACAATGCGCTCATTTGGTTATCAATCGACAACGCCCCGGCGGCAACCATTGCAAATGCAATCCAGCAAGTGCAATGGCTAGAAAATTAGAACGCAGCAGGTTTGCCGATTATTGCGATCCCCATTTAGGCAATTGCGCCGCCACTGGCAAAATCACTGGGTCTTGACCCGCTGAGCCGAGCCAGATGAGTGTGTTGTCAGCGGTTGCTACAACCGCCCCGCTGGCGTCTGGCGCCCAAAGAATATTGCGGATTTCATACGCGTCTTCACGAATTGGCTCTGGTTCACCACCATCAATTGGCATGCGGTGCATTTGCAACACATTCGCAAGATCTGGTGATTCAGTTTCCACATAGAAGAAGTAAATATTGCCATCAGCCAACTGTTGGGCAGAGGATGCAAACTCAATTGGGCCATCAAAGTCACTTGAAAAGTACGCCGTGCCAACACCATCAGTGGCATTAACGCGCCACATGCCCGGTGTGGCATACACAATTGCATTACTCGCAAAAATTACAGACTGGCTATCTGCCGTCCAACTCGCGGTACAGCACGCAATCGTATCTTCAATGGCAACATCCGTTAGCGCCCCCGTTTGGATATCCTTAATCGCAGCGTTACCCGCTTCAGGGAAGTAACTCACATCAAGCAGCAGCTTAGACCCATCAGGCGACCAAGCGTTTGGATAGTAGAACTCAATTGCCCCATCTTCTGGCAATGGAATTTCGGCCAAGGTGAGATCTGGAAATGGGTCACTGGGTTGGATCATTACCAAATCTGCCGTCGCCGGATTAGCCAGCCAAACACCGTCTTTTGCAAACGCGATTGCGCCACCATCTGGTGACCACACTGGGCGATCAAGATAGTCAGACCCAGAGACAATCTGGTCTAACGGCGGGCCTTGAGCAATCAGCGTCTTTTCGCCACCGGTGCCAGCCATTACAAACAGCGTGTTGTTGGCAACATACGCCACTTGGTTGTTAACCGATACGTCAAAATCAAAAACACCGCCCGCTTCAGTCGTGAGCTGGGTTGTGGTTTCCCCATCAGTTTCCATGCGCCAAAGTTGACCGTCATCAGCGTTGATGTAATACAAAGGTTGCGGCAATCCTGCGCCAGTATTGAGCGGTTCTGGCACGGTGATGTTGATATAAAGCGGCTCGCCAAACACCATGAAGTCTTCATCGCGCATTTCCCATGCAACTTGATAATCACCCGGTTCAGTCGGCGCGACAACTTCGGTCTTTAGCGTGTACACATCACCAACATTGACCACAGCATCAAACGCAATGGCCTGCGCCCCATCAACCTCATAAACAGGATCGACGCGGACAGCTTGATAGAACTCGTTCCACGGACAGCCGCCAATATTGCGCAGTTCCCACGTTTTCTCAAAGCGTTGGCCAATCTCAACCAGCCCCGCCTCGGCCGACCCACTTTCTGAAACTATTTCAAAAACTGCATCACCGGAGCACCCAGTTTCAGTTGCCATCGCTTCCATTTCGGCTTCTAGCACGGCAACTTTAGTGGCCTCTTCGGCAGCGGTTTCGGTGCGCACAACTGCTGTTTCAGCCAATGCTGCCTGAACCGTTGCGGCCACTGCATCTTGTGCGTTGATTTGTCCATCGTTATTTGCAGAGGCGCAGGCCACCAGTGTTAGGGTTGCCAGCATCATACAAAAGCTAAGTGTTAGTGTTTTCAACTCAATTTCTCCAAAAACAAAAAAGGCGCGACCAAATTGGCCGCGCCCTATTTTACGTGAATTGAGTCAAAGGTACAGTTTAGAGATCGAAATCGCAATACCCCGCCATACAAGCAAGTTCTTGCGCGGCTTTGGTGAGGTCCGTTTCTTCATAGCGATAGATTTTTGAGAAATCTACATCTGGGAAGTTGTTGGCCTGCTTCTTGTATTCTTCCTCTGAAATTTCGATATATGGCATTTGATCATAGTTTGCATCAAATGCAGGCAAGAACGCCATCCCGCCAATCTTGTCTTGGTTTTCCCAAATCCAGCGGGTGATATCTAACACTTCGTGCGGCCGATATGTAATGGTCACGCTTGGATTGTGTTCTGTATATTGCGTTTTATTTTGCAACCAGAATTCACATTGTTGTAACGCAGAACGTTCGTTACGCGTCACAGCTCCAGCTGGAGACTTGACTGGGAAATGCACAACCCAAGTATCTGCGTTTTCTGGCGTTTGACCATTTTCAGGATCCATTGGGGCACCGGTATCGCGCAGAACCTTGAACAATGGTGAGTGCGCCCCAACCCGAATGTTACGGATATAGTGTGGTGCCCAGCGTGCGTGAATACCTGAAGAGCTGTTGAGCAATTGCGATGAGTTACCAGATGGCTTCACACAAGTAATTGACGCTGACATGTTGATGCCCAATGCTTTTGAATATTGGCGATTGGTTTCAACTGCAATTTCTTGGAACCTAGCTTGTGCTTTTGGATCTTGCGCAACTTTGCTGTCCATTTGGCCGTTCAGGTCGACACCAAGCAAGCGTTCTTCGGCGCAGTTTTCTGCCCAAATTGGTCGTAACCCTGGGAAGTAGGTCGCCATTGATTGGATTGTGCCCAAGATCGTTGCGAGTTCAACTTTGTCCGATAGCGTTTCTAGCGTGTCATCAGCGCGGGCAACGGCACTGGTGAGGTTACAGAATTGATTCGGGCGCAGAATAATTTCGCCACATGGATTTGTGCCAAACACAGCGTCTGCCCGGCGGCCTGGACGGGTTGAAACCGCAGCAGCACGGTTGAAAATGCCCGGTTCACCACGGCCAGATTCGACCATTTCCAAAACGAAACGTTGAATTTCACTTTGTGAAAGTTCTCGGTTTGGCCAAACAGCAGAGTTGTTTGCATTCCAGCGTTGTTCGTTACCGCTAAGATTTTCGCCATTTTTACATGAGCGCATTTCGTTATCATCGAAGTCAAACAATGCGATCATTGCCGTGCGGCGCACACCGCCAGACACCGCAGCATTCCCAACTGAGCACATAATGTCATGTGCATCGAGCGGACGAATGAACGTGCCTTGGCGTGCCAAAATTTTGGTGCGGGTAAAGTCTAGCGTTTTGCGGAGCGGTTCTGGGCCACTTGCCCGGCCACCTTTGATGCGCAGTGGCGCGCCAGCTTCACGAACTTCGCTGTAATCGAACTCAACATCTTCACCATTGAACCAAGCGTTCAGGCCAACCCGTAAAGATTCAGACCACCCTTCTGAGGTATCTGGGACAACAAATTTCTTTGGTGCTTGTTTCTTTTGACGTTTGACACGTGGGAATTGTTCAACATATTGGCGTTCTACTGAATAGCCAACCCCACAGCCGCTCATTGAAATGATTAGCGCTTCTACAAATGCGTCGATGCAGTCCACTGACATGTAAGAACAGTTGTACATTGCAATATTGTTGCGGCGTGCAGCTGGCCCAGCCATTGCCAACAAGCGCATTGATGGCATGACGCGCATTTCCAAAATGCCGGTGTGCAGGCGTTCATACACTTCATTTGGCAAGCGATGATCAGAAATTTCGCGCAGGTAATTGACAGCGCGGTCTACGGTTTCAATCCAAGTTTCACGACGCCCTTTTTCATAATTGAAGCGTGAGTATTTATCATAAAACTGGAACTGTTGAATTTCAGTTGGGAAGTATTCTGCAGATTGATTGAAGGCGTCTTTTACGTCAGTTGGAACTGGGCGCGCTGACCGCAACTTATTATGTTCATTACGATACAAAATGTAATGTTTCGCGGCTTCATATTCGCCTGCAGCTTGCAACACAATTTCAACAATATCTTGCACGTCTTCTACTGTTGGCTGTTGTGTTTTAGCACTGACCACATTCACAACTTGGTGTGTTAGGTCTTCAACCGAAGTTTTGGGCAATACATTAATACTGGCAAAACAGCGGGCGAGCGCATTTTCAATGCGAGACGCATCAAAATCGACCACACGACCATCGCGCTTAACAACTGACTGCGGAACAGGCAGGTGGCCGTTGACCTGTGGTTGGGGTTGGACGTTTAACATCTTTTCTCCTAAAGAATAAGTTTTACAAAGACACAAAAAGAACACATCCCATAAACGGGACGTGTGTTGTCCTTGCGAAATTAGTATCTACGTTGTGAATGGTCGCAACCGAAGGTGTTGTGCGACGTGTACCAATTGAAGCTGAGGAGGCTTCGCCAATTGCTGTTGAAAACAGCCCTTCCATTTCCTGCTTAGGTTAAGAGTGTTGTACTAACCTAAAGTGTGTCAGCTCAATAATTCATTGATCTCAGTTTGAACCGATTCAAGATCATCAAGCTTGAGGTAAACAATTGCATAACGAATGTATGCAACTTGATCTAAGAGTTTGAGGCGTTCTAAAACCATATCGCCAACAATGCGCGAATCGACTTCAGACTTCCCCATTGACTGTAGCTTGGCCTCAACTTCATCGACTAATTTATCAATGTCAGATGCCGCTACGGGCCGTTTTGCACATGCAATGCGCAAACCACGCAGTAATTTATCGCGGTTGAACTCATCCCGTACGCCAGTTTTCTTAATGACTAACGGCGTAGATAAGATCGAACGTTCGTATGTACTAAAGCGTTCTTTGCACCCGTTGCAAACACGTCTTCGGCGGATACCACCTTTGGCATCATGGTTCGTGTCAATAACGCTTGACGACGTATTTTTACAATAAGGACACTGCATAACAGGCTTCAGAGAACATTTGTCTTACGCCACATATAGGGGCGGTAAATAAAAAGACACCCTATATACAGGATGTGCTCAAAAAGTATAGCATAATCAGACTGATTCCCAAGACTAATTTAACTGTTTGTTTTCTTAAAAGAATTCAAGATTTATCAGTAAATATGAAAAAGACACATATTCATAATTCCTCTCTAAAAGCACTAGAGAATTGCGTTAAGGTATTACATTTCTTAAAGAATTCGATTTGCAAACGAAGCTAAAGAAACAGGAATTATTCCCGATCCGAACGAATTTCAAACGCTATGATCAAAATATCAGCGGCTCTTATATATTTGCAAATCACAAAACCCGCACAATATTGATCAATTTACACCGCATATAACGCTTGTATTAAATACAACTACCCCATATATGGGGTAGTAAAACAGTTGGCGCTTAAAACACAAAAGCCGCAAACTCTATTCAGAGCATGCGGCTTTTAGTGTCTAGGCAGGCTGCTTAGCAGATGCCACCCTTACACGGCAGATTGCTATTTGCGATCGCGGCGTAAGAAGGCAGGAATGTCCAAATCATCAGTGCTGTAAGTCCGACGTTCGAAGAAATTCTCGCGTGGCTTTTCAGCACTTTCAGTGTGTTCCGTTGGTGCAGACGGTTGGGTTTGTTCGTTGGTGCGGCGTACGCGTGAAGCACGTGTAGATGCACGGCGAACAGAACGTTGATCGTCAAACCCGGTCGCAATGACTGTAACGCGCAGTTCATCACCCATGTTAGGGTCAATCACAGCACCAAAGATCAGGTTCACATCTGGATGTGCAGTTTCTTTGATAATTGCTGCCGCCTGATTGACTTCAAACAAGCTCAGGTCTGGGCCACCAGTCACGTTGAACAAAATGCCACGCGCACCGTCAATGGTAACGTCCAGCAATTCGCTCTTGATTGCTTGTTGTGCAGCAGCGCGCGCACGTTCGTCGCCTTCGCCAACGCCAACAGCCATCAACGCCGCCCCACCTGAAGACATAATTGCTTTTACGTCTGCAAAGTCAAGGTTGATCAGGCCAGGAATGGTAATCAGTTCAGAAATGCCTTGAATACCTTGGCGCAACACTTCATCAGCGGTGCTGAATGCATCCATGATCGACGCACGTTTGTCTACAATTTGTAGCAAGCGATCGTTCGGGATCACAATCAAGGTGTCGGCACTTTCTTTTAGTGCTTGGATGCCAGTGTCTGCCATTTCAGAACGGCGGACGCCTTCAAACATAAACGGCTTGGTGACCACACCAATGGTCAATGCGCCCATGTCTTTGGCTGCTTTTGCAACAACTGCCGCTGCGCCGGTACCAGTACCGCCACCCATGCCAGCTGTTACGAACACCATGTCTGCGCCCTTGAGCACTTCCATGAGTTCTTCACCAGATTCTTCGGCAGCTTTGCGGCCGGTGTCTGGGTTCCCGCCAGCACCGAGGCCGCGGGTAAGTTTGTCGCCAATCCGAACGCGACGTGGCGCGTTAGAGTTCAACAACGCTTGAGCGTCAGTATTGACGGCGATAAATTCAACGCCAGTCATACCAACTTCAATCATACGGTTGACAGCATTCTGACCGCCACCACCAACACCCACCACTTTAATACGGGCGAATGTCTCATTTTGAGGGGCTGGTTGCATATCTGGTCTCCTGCTATCCGAAGCGAATTCTGAATACGCTGGATGCTGATTAGCGGCCTGTTGTTGGCTGCTACCACGGTTGTGTTTAGGTGCTCTAAAACCTTCCATCTGCTAAATAATCCTCCTGCGGGGTAGACTAATTATCCCCTGTTTCACGCCTAAGCGCAAACGTTTCACATGCTTTTTCTCTATGGTAGGAACCGTTCCAACCATTTATTAATAGTGCTGCCTTGCTCACTTCGTTTTGACACAGGCGCTGATTTGCGGCGGCGCGTTTTTGTCGTTTCGCCGCCGTAATAAGTGGCAACCCAATCCACCATGCCGCTGCTTGTTGCAAAAGCTGGCCCTTGGATCCGTTCCACCAAACCGGTCATTTTTTGTGGTTCAGCAACGCGCGCTGGTAAGTTCAAAACGCGCTTGGCAACTGAGCTCACTCCACTCAATTGCGCAGTCCCGCCAGTGAGCACAATGCCCGCTGACAGTAGGTTGTCATAGCCGGCGCGCTTAATTTCGCGCTGGACCATAACGAAAATCTCTTCCGTGCGTGCTTCAACAATTTCTGCCAAGCGCGCCCGCGAGTATTCTTGCATTCGATCGGACCCCAGTGGGCTGGCAATGAACTTTTCAGAGGGGCTGACTTCATTGCGCACTGCGTGTCCGTATTGCTTTTTGAGCTGTTCCGCAGAGACCTGATCGACCTGTAAGCCCATCATAATGTCACCGGTAATCCGCTCACCGCCAATATCTAACACCCGTGAGTGCCAGATGCTTCCTTCAATGTAAACGGCAATATCCGTGGTGCCTTCACCAATGTCGCACACCATAATGCCCATCTCGCGCTCAGTTTCTGTGAGCACAGATTGCGCACTCGCCAAGGGACTTAGGATTGTGCCGACGATATCAATATTGGCTTCGTTGACACACTGCGCAACGTTTTGCATGGCCGCAGTTGAGGCGGTAATGATGTGCGCTTCAACTTCAAGCCGAAAGCCGTGCATATTAAGCGGCGATTTGACGCCATCTTGCCCATCCACCGTGAAACCACGCGGAATAATGTGTACAACTTCACGGTCATACGCCACAGAAATAGCCCGCGCACTATCCAGCGCACGATCAATATCTTCTTCGTCAATCGCACGGTTATCGTTGATGCCAACCACCCCGCTATTGTTGAGCGAATCGGCGTGTTTACCAGAAAGATTTACAAAGGCGCTAACAATTTCAACCCCGGCCGTGCGTTCAGCTTTGGTGACAGCCTCTTGGATTGAATTGGTCGCACTATTGACATCAACAATCACACCGCGTTTCACACCTTTTGATTCAGCCACGCCAACACCAATGATGTCGTAACGGCCATCTTCATAAGACTGTGCAACCAGCACGGTGGTCTTGCTAGAGCCAATATCAATTACGGAAAAAATCGTCATACTTCAATAAAACCTTTACGGTACGATAAAAATTGCTTCAGGGTCCAATACTTTGATGCCGCTTGGAACAACGCCAGACGGCTCAACTTCAGTCGCGACAAAGCTCTCGTAGCGGACAAGTTTCGCTTCGATATCGTTTTCGATCCCAAAGTACACGCGCCAGCCCCGGCCATCTTGATAAGAAATGCCGTTCAGTTTGTCGTAGTGCAGCATTTCGATGTTGCCCCGTAAGGCTTTCAAATCGCGGGCGGTGTTCATCGCCACTAGCGGCACGGTGTCTTCAATGTCTAATGCAAGCGAACCATCGTCAACAATAATTGGTAATAAATCAACCGAGTCGTTCGCTTCAGAAATTACAACGCCAGCGTCGTCAACCCACACAGCGCGTTCGCCTTGCTTCCAGATCATGGCCGGTGTTTTTTCTACAACAGAGATCAGCACCTTACCGGGCCAAACTACTTCAACCGTTGCATCGGTTAGCAAGCCCTTATTCGCCATCATAATGCGCTCGGCGGCACCGGCTTCATCAACCCAAAAAATGTTGATACCAAACAAGCCGCTGTTCATAAATACATCATCTGGATTGATGTATTGCACGTTGTCCATTTCGGCTGAAAAGACATAGAAACGGTCATCCATGTGCAGCCAAACCAATGCTGATAGCGTGCTTAGCAAGATTGCGAGGCTCAAGTAGCGCCAGCCCAGCGCAAAAATCGCTGGATCAATTTCAATCTTCGTCCGCTCAGAACGGTCACGAACGCGGGTATTGCCCAGCGCCATTGGGGCAGCTGAGTCAAACCGTGAGGTTTGGGCTGCGCGCCGCCGCGTTGTTTTACGCGTTTTACGGGCTGGTTTTTGCTTTAATCGGCGATCCAACTCTTCCGGTGTCCGGGCGCGGACTGTGCTAGAAAAGCTGCTGGTTTTGCGCCGATTGCGCGTTGGTTTCTCTCGTCGAAATATACTCATACTAGGCCTCAGGAACATCAAATGACCGCACTGTGACGTCTCGATCCTGCTTGCGTTCCAATGCCAATTCAATCAATTTATCTATAAGTTCGGAATACTCAATACCGCTTGCTGCCCACAATTTGGGATACATACTAATACTTGTGAACCCCGGCAAGGTGTTGATCTCGTTGATCCACACTTCATCGGTGTTGCGGTCCATCAAAAAATCTACGCGGGATAGCCCTGCGCAGTCAATTGCTTTATAAGCGTCTACGGCCAGCGCACGCATAGACTGCATGTCCGCCTCACTCAGCTCAGCTGGAATGATGAGGTCAGAGTCGTCTGAAACGTACTTCGCTTCATAGTCGTAAAAATCACGCTTCGGGGCGATTTCACCGGCAATAGATGCAATTGGCTCATCATTGCCAAGCACGCTAACTTCAATTTCGCGGGCATCAACGCCCTGCTCAATCACAATGCGCCGATCCCAACGCGCGGCTTCAATCAAGCCCGCCTCAAGCTCTGCGGCATTACTTGCTTTTGAAATCCCGACCGATGACCCTAAATTCGCCGGTTTAATAAACACGGGATAGGTCAACGCACCTTCAATTTCAGCCATAACTTGCGCGGCATCCGCATTCAACGCGGTGCGCGTTGTGTTGACATAAGGCAAAACTGGAATGTTGTTGGCTTGCATTACCGCTTTGAAGATGCTTTTATCCATCCCGACTGCACTACCAACCACGCCAGAGCCAACGTACGCCAAATCTGCCATTTCAAACAGACCTTGAATTGCGCCGTCCTCACCAAACGTGCCATGCATCACTGGGAAAACCACGTCTAATTCAGTCAACGGCGTGACCGAACGCGTTGCCACATCAGCATCAGTCGAAACTTTTAGCAGTGCTTTCTCTGTTGGATCTGGCAACAGCATCGCCGCGCCATGCGTAGAATCAGCAGTTAAAGCAGTAATGGCGTCATCACTTAGCAGCCATTGACCAGTTTTGGTAATGCCGATGAGCGTAACGTCATATTTATCTTTGTTGACAGCGGCATACACCGAGCGTGCTGAATTTAGCGACACTTCGTGTTCACCAGACCGTCCACCAAAGATGAGACCGAGTTTGATTTTTGGCTTATGCATTCCAATCGCCTACGAGTTCTACTTCTAATTCCAACGTGATACCAGTTTGTTGCTGCACAACCTCACGCGCTTGGCTAATTAGGCCATAAACGTCGCTGGCAGTGGCAGCCCCTTCATTTACAAAAAAGTTTGCGTGCAGTTCAGAAACGCTAGCGTTTGCAACGCGCAGGCCTTTCAAGTTGGCTTGCTCAATCAAACGCCCGGCATAATCGCCCGGTGGATTTTTGAACATTGAGCCAATCGTTGCGCCAGGCGGCTGCGTCCGTTTGCGATGCGCCTGAAACGTTTCAATCGTCGCTTGGATCGTGTCGCGTTCCCCGTGTTCCAGCATAAATGTTGCCGAAAGTACGGTGTGACCGCCGGTTTCTTTCAAATAACTTGTCCGATAGTCAAACTTCAAGTCTGCATTCGTCCAAGGTTGCACTACTGTATTAGGATGCAAGATTTCGGCCATCTCTAGATTTGCCGCCACATCTGAGCCATGTGCACCCGCATTGCCCACAACTGCCCCACCAATTGAGCCGGGAACTGTTGCCGCCCATTCAAAACCAGCCGCGTTTTGCGTCACGCACTGCCGCGCCAACAATGGCAACGACGTGCCCGATTCTGCAAAAACACGTACTCCTTCGTCTAGCGCCGTGAATTCAATTTTGCGGGCGCGGTTCAAAATCGTTAGTCCGCGAATGCCCGCGTCAGACACCAAAATGTTAGAGCCAGCGCCTAAGATCACGTAGTCAAGCCCGTTCTCTTGCGCAAACAGCACCGCTTGCCCTAGCTCATCACTAGATGAAACTGTCAGCAAATAATCCGCCGGACCGCCAATTCTGGCTGAGGTAAACCGAGCGAGCGGTTCATCACAGCGCAAACTGCTACCAAACAGCGCCTGCATTTCTGCTTTCGAAATAGTCGCCATAGTTGTTATGCGGCAGCCAAAGCTTGCAACCGCTGTAGCACGGCTTCGCCAACGGTGTGCCCGTTACCAGCACCAAGCGTGATCAACACATCACCCGCTTGCAATTCTTCAACGAGCATATCGGCGGCATCTGCTAATTCCGCCACGTAACGCACGTCTGGGTGCGCCATATTGCCAACAATATCTGCCGACGAAACGTCGATATCTTTTTCACGCGACGCAAAAATATCAGTAATAATGACATGGTCTGCATCACTAAAGCTGGCCGCAAAGTTCACTAGCAACGCCTTTGTGCGGCTATACGTATGCGGCTGAAACATGGCCCAAATTTTGCGATCAGCAAAGCGGCGGCGGGCGCTAGAAAGCGTTGCCCGTAGCTCGGTCGGATGATGGGCATAATCATCCACAATCGTGATGCCGTTCACTTCGCCCTTGAGTTCAAAGCGCCGCCCAACACCACGGAATTCACGTAACGCCAACATGCATTGCGTGAAGGACATCTCTAAATAATTCAACACAGCCAACACTGCCAAGCAGTTGCCAACGTTGTGCAAGCCCGGCAAGCGGATGCGCACCAACCCAACCGTTTCGGTTTGATTTTGCACAAGCAGGAAGTCATTCCCACCCATCGCATTCACGCGAACTTCTTCCGCCATCCAGTCAGCCTGATTGTTCTCTACGCTGTACGTTTGTACATCTTTACCCTGCGCACGGGCATAGTCACCAATCAAGCGTGATCCGGCGTCATCCTGACAAACAATCACTAGGCCGTCAGCAGGCACTAGGTCAACATATTCGCGGTACGCATCCAACATATGCGCATAGGTTGGATAGATATCGGGATGGTCATGTTCAACGTTTGTAATCACTGCCACTTTAGGCCGCAAGCCCAAAAACATGTGGTCGTACTCATCCGCTTCAATAACAAAATGTTCACCTTCACCATAGCTAGCGTTGGTGCCTAAATCTGCCAATTGGCCGCCAACAATAAAGGTTGGATCTTGCTTTAGGTGATGCAACGCAAACGCTAGAAAGCTAGTTGTTGTGGTTTTGCCATGCGTACCGGCAATGCCAATCCCCACTTTTTCAGCCATCATTTCGCCAAGAAAGTCTTGGCGCTTGACCACAGGGATATCTAACGCACGCGCCGCAACCACTTCAGGGTTTGTATCTGGCACCGCTGAAGAGCGGATCACACGCGCAACATCCGCAGTGACGTGCTCTGCGTTGTGACCAATAGAGACACACGCGCCTAAGCCTGTCAGCCGCTCGGTGTTCGCCGAAGCCCGCATATCAGAACCGGAAACTTTGTAACCTTGCCCCAACAACACCGTTGCAATGGCAGACAGGCCCGCGCCTCCAATCCCGATAAAATGAACGATTTCACTCATAAAAGAACAACCAGCACGAATACAAACGCAGCCGCGACTAGAAAATAAATTAGCGGAGTCGTAATCAACTCCGGTGGGGCAAAGCTCAAGATCACAGCCGCGTCTTGAATAGCGTCTTCACCCACTGGTGGTGAAATCCCCTCAATGGGATACCCATTTGTTGAGAGGTACCACCAAAAGCTGCCCACTAATAGCCAGCCATTGAGCGCCCCAATCACACCACCAAGCAAGACGTTTTCTAACCGATCCCGCTTAGATTTGTTGGCAATCATGCGCGAAAGGCGCGGTGTTTCATACCCAAAAAACGTGAGTAAGGTCAGCACAACAATCCGGCTGTAAAACTGAAATGTGGTTGACTGTTGTTGGAAGGCTTGAAAAAGATCTCCCAAAAATTGTTCAAAAATTGTGTTTAGGAAAAGCGCCAATAGCAAACTGAACGTGACCAAAATTTCTTTGGCCCAGCCCCGTGTTGCCCCAATCAAAATAAAGAAGGCGATAAAAATCCAAAAAACAGTTGTAATTTGTATCATTTGAATACGTTTCGATTCACGAATTTACGCGTCTGGTAGCGACAGTAGCTCTTTAGCAATCTTGTGCGCTGCATCTAATTTTGCTTGCGCTTTAGCAGCGTTGCGCATTGCTGCGAGTTCGCTTGGCGTTGCCAGCAAGCGCTGCAACGTTGGCACAAGTTCCGCATCTAGGTCTGCATCATCAATGCGGATCCCAGAGCCTTGGCTAACTAATGTATCTGCGTTTACCTTTTGGTAACGCCATGCATGCGGATAAGGTACAAGAATTGCACTAAGTCCAAATGCGGGAAACTCTCCCAATGTTGATGCACCGGCGCGGGCACAAACAATATCCGCTGCCGCCATTGCAACACCCATATCATCATGCAAGTAAGGAAACACCACGTAATTCGCAGCCACTTGTGCTGGCAACGTCTGCTGACTATCAGCAAACTTTGGCCAGTCCAACGTGCCTGTGATATGGATCACCTGCAAGTTCAAGGTGTCTGTCAGCGTTTGCAAGTGCTTGCGAACAACAGTGTTCAAACTGCGTGCACCACGGCTGCCACCAAACACAAACAATGTCGCTTTGTCTGGCGCCAACTTGAAATGCTCACGCGCTGCCGACTGTTCCAACGCTGTGGCCTCAATCAAGGCCGGCCGCAAAGGATAGCCAGTTTCAATCACCGTGTTGTCTGGAAAGTATTGCGCAGAATTTTGGTCTGTGACCAACACTTTCTTGGCATACTTGGCAACAAATTTCACACCACGGCCCGGCTCGATGTCTGGCAAGTACACCGCAATGGGCACGTTGCGTAACCAACAGGCCACGGTCACCGCCACAGATGTGTATCCGCCCGTTACAAACAATGCATCAGGCTGGAAGTCACGCACGATTTTGCGCGCTTGCAAAAAGCCGCGCCCTAGCTCAATAACGGCCAAAAGCGCCTTCACAGCGCCCACTCCGGCAACCCCGCGTCCCCGAATAGACTGGAATTTCAGTCCCTCTCGTTCAACAAGGTCAGCCTCCATGCCGTCTTGCGTGCCAATCCACAACACCTCAAGCGTGGGATCTAAACGCGCCAGATCAGCCATTGGTGCAAGCGCTGGGTAAACATGGCCACCCGTGCCGCCTGCAGCAATTAGTAAGCGCACTGCGGCATCACTCTCTCCGCACCGCGTTTGAATGACGCGACACGTTCAAAATAATCCCAATTGCAACCATTGTCATCACCAGTGAAGACCCACCGTAAGAAATCAATGGGAGTGGGTTCCCAAGTACTGGCAACCACCCAACTGCAACTAGCACGTTGATCAACATTTCAAAGCCAATCCAGACCGTGAACCCCACAGCCAAGATTGCACCGTAGCTATCTGGAGCACGTTGGGCAACCTTAGTCCCACGCCAAATAAACAGCCCCATCAGGGTCATCAGCGCAACACATAGAAAAACGCCGCCTTCTTCGGCCACAATTCCAAAAATACTATCGGTGTGTGCGGCTGGCAATTGGCCAACAAACTTCATGTAGCTATTCCCTAGGCCGCGTCCAAACCAGCCGCCTAGGGTAAAGGTCTGCACCATACTTTCCATGTGCTCAGACTGGTATTGCGCGTATACGGTCCAGTCGCGTAGGCCTTGCACATAGGCTTCAAGCCGCTGCGACCCACGCCCAAAGAAGCTCACAACAAACCAAGCGGTTACAACATATAAGCTTCCCAAAGCAGCGACGTTCCAAACGCTCGCACCAGATAGGAAGTACATCGTTACCCCCACCAACACAATGCTGAAGGCCGCGCTAAAGTCAGGTTGAAGCGCAATAATGCCCCCCATCAGCCCTAACAAAATCGCACAAGGCAGCGTGCCATCGATCCACGTATTCAGCGAATCTTGTCTTGAATTGAGCCAAGCGGCCATATAAATTACCGCTACAGCCTTAGACACTTCAGATGGCTGAATAGCACCATTAAACAAGCCGCGGGTCAGATCACCACTTACACCAGTGCCAAATAGTTTTACAAAAAACACAAACAACACTGACACAAATAAAAGCAGGATTGAAATCCGGCGGTCCTTAAGCCAGCGATAGTCACCGTAATATGCAAAAAACAACATTGCCAACACGCCAATGGCCACGTTACGCAGTTGGTCACGCGCCACTTTCATTCCGTCGCCGTGCGTCCAAATCGATGCATCAACAGAAGCACTGACAACCATAATGGTGCCAAAGCCCAACAACGCGAGCGTTAGCCCTAGCAGTTGCCAGTCAAGTGCAATTGGATTGTTTGTCTTTTTATATACGGTCATAATTGGTTTACTAACTCCCGAAAGCGGACGCCGCGTGCGGCAAAGTCCACAAATTCATCAAAGCTTGTACAACCAGGAGATAACAACACGATATCTCCGTTTTTAGCAACTGTTTGTGCTGTATGAACAGCACTGTCAAAGGTCGTTGCTTCCATCACTGTTGCGCCATGTTCACGTAGAACGTTGGCAATCATGTCGCCTGCTCGGCCAAAGCTAACAGCGCGAACTGATTTTGCAGCTAATACTTGGGCTAACGTGGCCCAAGGTAAGTTCTTATCTACGCCGCCCAGCAGCAAGATGATCGGATCATCAAACGCTTGCACAGCAGCTAACGTCCGTTCTGGCGCGGTTGCGATGGAGTCGTTGTACCATCTAACGCCATGCAAGTCGCGTACCATCTCTAGTCTGTGCGCTACGCCAGCAAAGCCCCGAATAGCGCCTGAAAACTTCGCAACATCCGCCCCTACCATTGCCGCAAGTGCCGTGGCCGCCAACACGTTGAGCACATTATGCGCGCCCCGTAATTGAATATCGGCAACTGTTGCAAACGCTTGGTCGCCAGCAGGCGTCCGGACGATTAGGTCCGTACCGCTTACAAACGTGCCGAACTGCACTTTGGCCGGCAGCGTTGTACCAAACCACCACAGTTCATCTGCAACTACTTTGGCGGCTAATGCGGCCGAGCCAGCTTCATCGGCGCAAAGCAACGCTTGTGTTGCGCGATGTTGGTACGTCAGCACGTTGGCTTTTGCCGCTGTATACGCTTCCATCGTGCCATGCCGATCTAAGTGATTAGGCGTGACGTTCAAGACGGCTGCGCACTGTGGCGCGTTGGTCATCAAGTCCAGTTGAAAGCTAGACAGCTCCATTACTGCGATGTCACTCGGGTGCATGTCATGCACATCATGCAACAGTGGATGCCCAATATTGCCACCCACCCAAACCTTGCGATACGC
Source organism: Anaerolineales bacterium (assembly GCA_020630175.1). Taxonomy (GTDB): domain Bacteria; phylum Chloroflexota; class Anaerolineae; order Anaerolineales; family UBA6668; genus JAHDIM01. Next base: position 22,439 of record JAHDBW010000004.1, on the reverse strand, counting down.
ACCAGCGGCTTGCAAGAGCTCACCAGTCAGTGCGGTTGTTGTCGTTTTGCCCGCAGATCCGGTAATACCAATGACTGGACACGGCGCAAGTTCTAAAAAGAGCTGCGAGTCGTTTGAAAGTGCAATTCCACGCTGCTGCGCCGCTTGAATAAATGGAATTTCTAACGGCACACCGCCTGAGACGTACAGCACGTCGGCATCGTCTAACAAGTCAGTTGGATGCCCGCCAAGCGAAAAAGAAACGCCGGGTAATGCCCCGAGTTCAGCAATCAAGCTGCCAATTTCTGCTTCAGACCGGCGATCTGTCAGCACGACCGTCGCACCTTGGCCAGACCAATATTCGGCTAACGCTTTTGCTTGCCGCCCAATCCCTAAGACCACTTTCGTCATAGTGAAGCGAGCGCAATCCCAAATAAGCCAGCCATAATTGAGACCAGCCAAAAGCGCTGGGCAACTTGCGTTTCACTCCAACCAATCAGTTCAAAGTGATGGTGCAGCGGGCTCATTTTGAATGGGCGTAAATCCACGCCTAGATAACGGCGGCTAAGCTTTGCACTAGCCACTTGGATCATCACAGAAAGCGTCTCTGCAAACGGAACAATCGCAATCACAATCAGCAACAGCCATTGGCCCGTCATCAAAGCCACAACGCCCAACACGCCGCCTAACGCCCCAGAGCCGGTGTCGCCCATAAACAAGGACGCCGGATGCACGTTGTACCAAAGGAAGGCAAACAATGCGCCTACAATCGTGAAGTTGAATTGGCTCAAAAACCACTGTTGTTGCAAGATGGCAATCATGCCGTATGTTGCAAAACACGTTACAGATACCAACCCTGCTAGGCCATCCAAGCCGTCGGTCATGTTCATTGCATTGGAGCAAGACACAATCACAAACGCCGCAATCGGAATGTACACAAGCGGATTGAGTTCAAATTTATTTAGATAACCAGGCAACGCAATACTGTGAATGTCAAAGACATAGCTCAGCACCACTGCGGCGATAAGGGCAATAATCCATTGGAACATGAACTTATAGCGCCCCAACATGCCTTCCCCAGTTTTTGCACGCCGCCCGTGAATGCCTTCCCAGTCATCCCAGATACCGAGCAAACCGTAAGCAACCAGCACACCTAGCGGCAGTAAGATAGAAAGCCCTTGCACTTCACCGCCGCGCGTGAGGCGCACAAAGTTCAATACCAGCGTCACAATTAGCACCGGAACGCTCACCATTAGGCCGCCCATCGTAGGTGTGCCGGTTTTGTAATAGTGCGTTTGCGGCCCGTCCACACGGATGCGTTTGCCGATTTTCCAACGTCGCAACACACGAATAAACGGTGACCCCCAAATTACGGTGATCACAAACGTAATACTCGCGAGCGAGATCGAGAAAAAGATTGGCAGCGTATCACTCATTTGCGATATCCAAAGCGGTCACGAGTTGGTCTAACCGTAAGCCGCGTGAGCCTTTCACCAAGACAACGTCGCCTTGATGCACTTGTGTTTTCAAATAGGCAGCCGCTGCCGCTTGATCTGCAAAATGCCGTACGACCGTAGCGCGCATGCCTTTGCGCAGCGCTTCATCTGAAATAATTTCGCCAAGTTTGCCAACCGTAATTAGCACATCAGCCACATCAGACGCGCGCCCACCAACCATACGATGGCCAATTTCTTCGTAATAGCCAAGTTCTAACATGTCGCCAAGCACTGCAATTTTGCGCGTGCCTTGCACTTCTTCTAGCAAGTTGAGCGCTGCAATCGTGGATTCAGGTGACGCGTTATAGGTGTCATCTAAAATCACGCTGCCGCCAATGCCATCTAGCACAGACAGGCGCAACTGCGTTTCAGGCGACTGTTGACGCAGCCCAGTCACAATATCTTGCCAAGCCATGCCCTCTGCCAAGCCAACTGCGGTGGCCCGTAAAGACGTTTGCACCGAGTGCCGCCCTAGCATTGGCACCGTTAGGTGGATAGTGTCGCCGTCATAATGCATCCGAAACTTCACACCCGCCAAGCCCATGCCAGACACGTTATCAGCATAAAGAGAAGCCAGTTCCTCGACGCCATATGTCAAAATTTTGGCGTTGGTGAGGTTCCGCATATTGGCCACATGCGGCTGATCTGCGTTCAAAATCGCGACGCCATGCGGTGCATTTGGCAAGCTTTGAATAAGCTCGCTTTTGCCCGCGACAATATTTTCTAAAGAGCCAGCGCGTTCGGCATGCACTGGAAATACATTTGTAATAACCCCAACGCTAGGCAGTGCAATATCGCATAGGAATTTGATTTCGCCCGGTACGTAGAAGCCCATTTCTAAAACGGCACGCTCATATGTTGTGTCTAGTGACATCATCGTGAGCGGCAGGCCAATCTCGTTATTGAGGTTGCCCTTGTTTTTGAGCGTCTTATACCGTTGCGACAGTACCGCTGCGGTCACTTCTTTGGTTGTTGTTTTACCAACACTACCCGTAATGCCAATAATGCGGACGGGCAACTGTTGCCGCCAATACTTGGCAATAATCTGCAGGGCAGCAACGCTACTTTCAACCCGCACACACAATGGTCCGCCCTGATCTACAAAGCGCGTGAAGCCAGCGCGCAAGTCTAAAACAGTGAAGTCTGCGCTAACTTCTTGATCAATGAGCGCAAGCGTCGCGCCGTTTTCAAACGCTTTAGACAAGTACGCATGACCATCAACATTTTCGCCATTGACAGCCACAAACAGATTGTTTTTTACAATTTGCCGTGAATCAACCGACGCCCCCAAGAATGGACGCGTCAGATCAGCTTGTATTACGCCAGTTAAGGCCGCGATAATGTGGTGCAGTTGCGGCATTGTCATTCGGATGCTAACTCCGCCCGCACCTGATCTGGTGGCAATTCCATCAGCACAACCATGTCCTGCACAAAGTCAGAGAACAACGGTGCCGCCGTGCTAGACCCCCATTCATCCCGCGTTGGGCCATCTAATTTGACCAACACAATAAATTGCGGATCATCCACCGGCCCCCAGCCCACAAAGCTGGTGACATTCAAAACTTGATCGTAGCCCAGCGCAATATCGCGCTCAACGCCATCGATAATTTGCGTTTCATAAAGCACCCGCTGTGCGGTGCCTGTCTTGCCAGCAATGCTGTACCCGGGCACTTGCGCCTGATTCGCTTCATCTTCTACAGCAGAGGCCAACACATCGGTCACAATTGCGGCTGTCTCGCTTGAGATTGGCCGCGCAGCAGTACTTTCACCAAATACCACTTCGCCGGTTGTAGAGCGCATCGCATGCAAAATGCGGGGCTGCATCAGGTCACCCTCGTTTGCAATTGCAGAGAGCGCGCTAAGAATTTGAATTGGCGTGGTAGAAATCCCTTGCCCAAATGAATTTTGCGCGAGCTGTGATGGCACCCATGCGGCATCACTTGGCCGAACTAAGAAACCTGAGTTCTCATTCGCAAGGTCAATATTTGTGGCCTTATCTAGCCGGAACGCACGCAAGTACCCGTAAAAACGGGTTGGGCCTAATCCATCGGCCAGCCACGTGGTGCCTAAGTTGAGCGAATGCCGCAACACGCCATCAATGGTTTGTGGCCCCCAAGAGGTTTTTAGCCAGTTACAAATTTGCACACCGTGATATTCACCACAGCCATTGTCATAGTAAGAACTTTGCAGATTGAATTCACCCGCATCGATGGCAGCAGCCACCGTCAACGGTTTGAAAATTGAGCCTGGCTCAAATGGTTTTGAGACGCCCGGATCAAAATAGCGCACTGTCCAATCTTCTAAATTCAATGGATCGCGTGCCGGCCAGATTGCATTTGCAATAAGTTCGCCGGTTTGTGGATCTAGCACCATAATATTGCCAGACTCAGCTCCGTAATAACTCACGCCTTCAGCAATTTTGCGCATCGCAAGGGCTTGGATATCGCGATCAATCGTGAGCACAATATCAACACCTTCTTCGGTTTTGGTTAGTTCGCCGGTTATTTCTTCAGGGCGAGCATACTCAAACGTTTGCGAGACCGTGTCGCCGCGTAAGAAACCGTTGTAATTTTGTTCTACGCCGTAAATGCCATTTCCGTCACTATCCACCACGCCAACGATGTGCGCCATGTCAGACCCTTCTGGATAGGTACGCACCCAGTTAGATTCGGTCCAACGTAGATGCTTCAACGTCACTTCTGGAATAAATTCAGGCGCAACGCCGTTTGCAATCGCTTCATTGCGGGCAGCGTATTGTTCCTTTTGCGCTAGCGCCAAACGGTCAACAAATTCCGCCGGAATCGGATTACCAATGTTGTATGCCAACTTGAAGCCCGGCGAATAGTCATCTGCGGCCTTCTCGATATCAATCTCAGTCCGAATAGCCAGCACATAATCGCGCAGGCCATTTGGGGTATCTAAGTTCGAGTCAATTGCTAGCACGTTACGGAATTGCACATTTGGATCAAAGAACCCTAAGCGCTCTAACTCTTGGATCGCTTGGTCCAGTTCAGACGCAGCCACCCGATCAGCGGGCACGTCTAAGTCAATGTCTTCAATCACTAAGCCGATTTCAAAGTACTTTTCGTCAATTGCCAGCACATGGCCATTACGATCTAAGATCCGACCACGTGGCGGTTCTGAATCAGCAGAATAGGTAAGTCTAGCCTTAGCCTGATCACGCATCTTTTCCGTGTTGGCATCCGTTTGAAAATCAATCAACCGCACGACCACAGCAATTGCGCCAATTAGGAAAAATCCCAAAACAAACTTAATGCGGAAAGCAAATCTATCGTCCATGATTAGCCGCCCACCGCTACGAATAAGTCTTCCCCAACGCGAATCGCCCATTCTAAAAGCGTTTCGGTTGGCACTATTTCCACTGGTTGCTCCGCTGGCACGATGTCAGCAGCGCTGGCAACTGGCGGCACAATCACGTATTCAATGGCGTCATTGGCCTGTGGCACATAGCCAAGCGCATAAGCGCGTTGCAACATGCGGTCGTAGGCGTATTCAGAGGCTAAGTCAGCTTCTAGCCGCTTCACTTCAAAAAACAACGTTTCACGTTGTGACAGTAAGTTTTGCTCGTTCCGAAATTCAATATCTGCTTGTGCACCAGCATGGACATACATCCCAGCTAACATAAATGCAAATACGCCCAAAACACCTAGGAGCGCCATCTTGCGGGTTTCTGCACGCCATGGTGCTTCCCGTAAGACGCCTGCTAAGCGTTTAGGACTTGCGTTTAGTCGCTGTCTGGATCGTGTCATAGTCGTCATAATTTTCACCTTAATACTAGGCTTATCTAGCCTGCAAGGTGTATGCCATCACGCGTAAATTTACGCGCTGTGCCGTATCAAATTTTTTCAGCAATCCGTAGTTTTGCACTGCGGCTGCGTGGATTTTGCGCAATCTCCTCTGCCGTCGCTTTTAATGGTTTTCTTGTAATCAATTTGATCTGCGGGCTGTGCCCACAAACGCATAACAGTTGTTCATCTGGGCAAACGCAATCTTTTGCTGCTTCACGAAAGGCCACTTTTACCAAGCGGTCTTCTAGTGAATGAAAGCTGATAATTGCCAACCGCCCGCCGGGCGCTAGCAAATCCAGCGCTTCAGGAATAACGGTTTCAACCGCGTTTAGTTCGCTATTAACAGCAATGCGCAACGCTTGAAATGTACGCGTTGCTGGATGAATTTTGAGTTTGCGGCGCATCTTAGGCGGAATGGCAGTTGCGACAACCTCCGCCAGCGCTTTTGTTGTTGAAATTGGCCGATTATTGACAATTGTCTTGGCAATTCGGCGGCTGGCACGTTCTTCACCGTAGTGATAAATCAAGTTCGCCAGCTCTTCTTCGTCCCATGTGTTCACAATATCGGCGGCCGTTAGCGCTGCTGTCATGTCAAAACGCATGTCGAGCGGACCTGCTTCACGAAATGAAAAGCCACGCTCTGGACGATCTAGTTGTAATGAAGAAAGCCCAAGGTCCAGCAAAATGCCGTCCACAGCTGGTATTTCTAACCGCGCAAGTTGCGCCCGCATCTCGATATAGGAAGCATGCACCAATTGCGCACGGTCTTGATAAGGCGTGAGATGTTCCGCAGCATGACCAATTGCCTGTTGATCACGATCAAACCCCACCAATTTACCCGTTGGTGCAGTTGCTTTTAGAATTTCAAATGAGTGTCCGCCTAACCCTAAGGTGCCGTCCACATAAATACCGTCTGGCCGTAGCGCTAGCCCATCTAGCACTTCAGTCAACATGACGGGGATATGGATGCGATCAGTCATCGCTGAGTGCCATATCTAGCGCTTCAAATAGCGCATCGTCATCATCACCTTCAGTCGTTGCGTGCCAACGGTCTGGCGCCCAAAGTTCTACATGGGACCCAACGCCGGCAAAAACAACTTCATTTGCAATGCCAATGGACTCGCGCATTGCAGCTGGTAATAAAATGCGCCCTGCTTTATCTAGGCTAAGCTCTTCAGACTGTGAGAAGAACTTGCGTTGCAAGCGGCGATTTTTTTCTTTCGTAAACGGTAGCTTTTTGAACTGACTTCCAACTTTCTGGAACGTCGCAGTGTCGTATAAGTTGAGCGTTGGTTCGCCATCGTACCCATAAGACAGCACACAGCCCGCGACAAATTTGTCACGATGCTTGGCAGGAATAGTCAGCCTGCCTTTGCTATCTAATTTGAGTGTATTCTCGCCAACAAAAAACATTTGTTCGTTTACTGATTTAACGTAAAAGCGCCGGATTTACCACCGACGCAACTTTATAAAACATTTTGTCCCACTTCGCCCCACTTCACAATCAATTTATACCATTGACGGCACAATTCATGCAATCAAATTCCGCTGAAAAATTGTGTTTTAGTCAGACTTTGCTCAAAATTTTAAGTTTGAGCAAAGTCTATTGAGAGTTAGTAATGATCTAACCTTACTTACCTTAATAAAACTTACGTTTTACCTCCTAAACCATTTGAAAACGGTATGTAACCGACTTCTATTCACAATCCATTCCCGAGTAAAATCTAGAGGAAAAACGACTGAAAAAGGAGCAACCATGACTGAGTTTGCAGAACACATCACAATCAACGCCCCGCAAGAAAAAGTGTGGGCGGCGCTAGCCGATATTGGGGGAATACATCTTTGGAATCCGGGTGTTGTTGGCTCACACCAAACGTCTGCTGGAGCAGTCGCTGTTGGGGCAAGACGTCATTGTGATCTAGGCGGCAAGAATTACTTAGATGAGGAAGTGGTCAAGCATGATGCGCCCAACGCGATTACGTTTCGCATTGTGGGCACCAATATGCCATTCAAAAGTGCCGATATTCGCTTCACACTCCAGCCAAACGGTGCAGCAACGGAGGTGACGGTCTCGCCGATTTACGACTTGAAGTTTGGCCCGCTAGGTAGTTTGCTAGATATGGTAATGGTGAAGCGTACGTACCAAAAGGGGATGGGCGAGCTGCTGGCCGGTCTAAAAAACCATTTGGAAAAGTAAATCATCATGGCGTCTGATCCCACAACGCGTTTACAAACGCTGGCAACAGCCATCCACCAGCATATTCAGCAAACGCCAGACGTGCGCACCGGCCAGAAAATAGACCTGCCCAATATCACTAACACTACCTATAGCCCAGTGTTGATGGGACAACAACCACGCGCAACGCAATTCATTCCGACACTTTTAGCATCCCCCCACGCTGGTGCCATGGCGCAGGTTATGGCACTACTGGCCGAGGTGCAGTCGTTGCTAACATGGCGTCAAAATCCAAATTACACGGTTGCCAATGTGGGACAGCAGTTCTTGGATAATTTCTGCCACGCCACGCTAACCAGTGCAGATGGCCCGCTACAAGGCCCAACGTTACCGATGGGCTGGTTTGTTTTATTTGGCCCGCACACCCTCTATAAAACGCACCAGCATCCACCAAATGAAATCTATTTAGCAATAACTGCTGGTGGCGAATGGCAACTGGGCACGCAAGATTGGCAGGCACTCAACGCTGGCGACGCACTCTACATTCCAAGCAATACGCCGCACGCAATTCGCACCCACGCTAAGCCCATCCTAACGTATTCGATTTGGCTTGAAGATGCCGACTTAGCCGATATCGAAATCTAACGTCCCCTGAATTACCAGCGCTGCAACAGCAGCTAGCCGCACTCCAAAAGCGCAGCGTTACGCTCTGATTCAAATCATGCTTAGCCAATTAAGCGCTTGCTGCTTAGGTAATCAAACAGTGATGGCAATTTCAAGCAGCGTTATTCCATCTTGCTGCTGGTCACAATTTCATGTTTAGCAGCCCAATTGCCAATGTCCTCTTTATTGATGGCCGCTGCCATCAAATCGGCAAATTTATCGGGCGTGCAGGCGAACGAAGGGATTCCCAACGCAGCATACTTTGCAGCAATCTCATGATCAAAGCTGGGGCGGCCATCGTCTGACAAAGCCAGTAAAGCGATCATCTGCACCCCGCTCGCCTTGAGAGACGCTGCCCGCTGCAACATTTCATCACGATTGCCACCCTCGTATAAGTCGCTCACTAGCACCAAAATTGTGTCACTTGGATTAGTAATCTGCGACTGGCAATATGCTAAGGCGCGGTTGATATCCGTTCCGCCACCCAACTGCACACCAAACAGCAAATCCACTGGGTCAGCAAGGTTTTCGCTTAAGTCCACTACAGCGGTATCAAACACAACCATGCGCGTTTTCAAGGCCGGCAAGCTAGCCAACACCGCGCCAAACACGCCAGAATACACAACAGATGCGCCCATACTACCGCTTTGGTCAACGCACAGCACAACTTGCTTCAATGCATTGCGACGTCGGCCATACCCAATGCGTTTTTCAGGGATAATCGTTTTGTACTCGGCTTGATAGTGCTTCAAATTTGCCTTGATCGTTCGGGGCCAGTCAATTTCATTGTGCCGAGGACGCATGTTGCGCACGGCCCGATTGAGGCTGCCGCTAATTGCGGTTCGCATAGGCTCGGTTAGCTTTTGCGTCAGTTCCTCGACAATGCGCTGCACAATAACGCGCGCCGTAGCCTTGGCAGTCGCAGGCATAATGTCTTTCAAGCTCAGCAAATCCGCGGCCAAATGTACATCTGGCGTGAGGCCTTCCATTAGTTCTGGTTCTAGCAACATTTCACGCAAATTGTGGCGTTCAAACGCGTCACGCTGCAACACCTTGACCATGCTAGCTGGAAAAAACTCACGGATATCCCCCAACCAGCGGGCCACGTTTGGCTTACTCTTGCCAAGCCCGCCAGTCTGCCCTTGACCTGTGCCGTCATATAACGCGCCCAATGTTTGATCAAGGCGCATATCCATGCCAGATAAGCTAACGCCAGTTCCATCTTGTTCACCGCCAAGCGCCATCCGCCAGCGGCGTAGTCTTTTTACGTCTGTCATCATAGGTCTCCGCTAGCTTAGTTGGGCTGTGCCAATCAAGGCCTGAATATGCTCTAAAACACCCTGCCCACGCTGTGGATTGAGTGTAAATGTCGGCATTACCTGCCGTTGCCGATCTCCCTTCGCCTTGCGCCCGATGTTATGCCGTTCGCCAACCTCGAAACTCGCAAAGGTGCGCCGCACAAGCGGTAAAACTTGCCGGAAGCTGTCACTTGAGAGCGTCTCAAACCAGCTATCAATCACATCAAACAACGCATCATCATGCATCAGCAGCAAGCCGCCATCTTGTAGCAAGCCTTCTAGCCACGCACCGGCTTGCTCTAAGTCCGGATCAGATAACGCTAAGCCTAAAGCCTGCGCCACCGCATACGAGTCCAGTCGCTCTTCTTCGAACAAGATCTTATTGACGCGGCCCTTGATCAAGGCGTGCACACTTTCCAGCGTGCGCATTTGCGCCAAGGTATCCAGCCACTGTGAAATTTGGGCTTGATTCTGCAACAACTTGACCGCCGCATGCACCTGCAACAAATGCGTGAACATCGTTTCAGCCGCTTCAGCTGCCAACGAACGGCACGCCATCGGCAACCCAACACAGATGCGTGTAAAAATCCCTTGAACCACGCTTTCTAAGCCGGTCACATCCTGTTGATGTTGCGTCCGAACATTGCCATAGCGCAATACGTGCGTGAGCTGCGGCAACGCTTGCATCAGATGCTGCATATCATTGGCTTCCGCAGCACTGATATGAATACGTTGCACCAATTGCGTTGTGGCATCAGGCAAGTCTGCCAGCAGCGTGTCATCCAATAATGCAGTCAATTCTGCTAGGTTTTGTGCAGTTGCACTCATCTCGGTCACATAGTGACTACTGGCCTGCGCAAGCGATTGCCCATAACGCCCGGCTTCGATCACGCGTACCTCAAACTCGGGCTGCCATTGCAATTGCCACCCTTCTTTGAAGGTGCCTTTACCGCTCGTTCTCAGCGGCACGCCCCAAGGCACGCCCAACAGCCGCAGCCGATGCAGCAATTGCGACCGCGCCAAATCATTTGGTTTGCGCAAATCTAGCACCAATTGCTTTTCAACTGCATTGGCTGCCAAGCGCAGGCGTTTCTGAGATTTATGCAAGTCCAGTTGTAACGGTGTGGTCGGCACAGCCGCACTCACCGCGCCCAACACATCGCCAACAATCAGCTTTTGCTTGATGAGATCTAGCACAGCCGCGTTGCCATTCGCAAATACGGCATAGGAGGCTTCACTAAGCTCAGCCAACCCAATTGCAGTCCGTCCGCGCATGGCCGCTAACGTCTCGGCCAAGCGCACGCCATCAATCACCTGCGCGCTTGAAGCCGCAATGCCTTCCGTGCGCAACAGCCGGGCGGTGCGGGTTAGCCATTGCGTTGAAAGTTCGCGGGTTCCGGCGGCGCTATAGCGCCACATGTGGGCATACCAGCCCGGCGCATCAACGCCCGCGCCATAGCCGCTGTTACGTGCTAAACGGGCACTCGTCCAAGGAATCCATGTGGCGGCAACCTTGGCCTTTGGCAGCCCCTTCAACAGGGCAGTATCATGTTTACGCGTTGGCGTATGCCGCTGATTGACTTGTAGCACCGGCGCGTGCCAAGCTCCACACACAACAGCAATGTTCTGATGGCCCGCCTTTTGCGCGTCGCGGATGCATTTGCGCATGTACGCTTCCCGGCGCTGTTCCCAAATATCTGGCGCGTCTTCTTTATCTGCTTCCTCACGCAGCGCTGTCATCAAGTCTAAAATCGCCGCAAACACGCCTTCAGAGGCCGTGCGCTCTTCCACAAGCTGTTCCCACCAGCGCTCGCCATCGCTATAGCCAGCCGCTTCTGCCACCCACCCTAGCGGGTCTTGACGCACACTTGGGCGCTTATTCGCCACTTGCGCCAATGGATCTTGCGGCTGAGTCGGCTGAGGATCTGGTGCGCTCGGCAGTTGGTCTGCGTCGGCGGCCTGCGCTAAGTCATGGGCAAATCGAAAGGCGCTCGGTAAGTCCATAAAGCGCGTGGGGATTTGCTCACGCAAGCCATATTGCAGTGCTTGCCATTCCGGTGAATACGCCGCAAACGGATAAAACGCCGCATGCTTGGGCATGTCCTTAGCGTAGAGTAACAGCGCTAACGGCGGCTGCATTTCTGTGCTTTGGATGTGGTGCAAAATTGCGTCTGCTTCTGGCGGCCCTTCTACTAAAATGCAATCTGGTGCCAAGTCGATCAAGGCTTGCCGTAAACTGCGCGCAGAGCCTGGGCCGTGATGCCTAATTCCAAAAATTGAAAGTGTTGACATAATGGAATGCCTACCGCTTAAGCTTCATTCAAATCACGGCAAGCGCGGTACACATCACGCCAGCCGTCACGTTCTTTTACGACGGTCTCCAAATATTCTTCCCAAATCACCTGATCTTGCACGGGATCTTTGACCACAGCACCTAAGAATCCAGCCGCCAAGTCTGAGGCTTGCAGCGCACCATTGCCAAAGTAGCTTGCCATTGTCAGGCCATGATTCACCACGCTAATTGCTTCTGCGGTAGAAAGGGTTCCCGTTGGGCTTTTCAGTTTACTAGTGCCATCCAACGTCACGCCATTGCGCAACTCACGGAAGACGGTTACCACGCGGCGCACTTCTTCCAGCGCTGGTTTTGCAACCGGCAATTCTAGGGCTTGCCCTAGCGCCGTCACGCGCTGCTGCACAATTGAAACCTCTTCATCAATCGTGGCGGGCGGTGGTAAAACAACCGTATTGAAACGCCGCTTGAGCGCGCTAGACAGCTCGTTGACGCCTTTATCTTTGTTATTGGCTGTGGCAATCACGTTGAACCCTTTTTCAGCATTCACTTGAGACCGCAGCTCTGGCAATGGTAATGATTTTTCAGACAAAATTGTGATGAGCGTGTCCTGCACATCGCTGGGGATGCGTGTTAGCTCTTCAATGCGCATGGTCTTGCCTTCTTGCATAGCCCACATCACGGGGCTTTCGACCATTGCGTCGCGCGTTGGGCCATGCGCCAGCAACTTGGCATAGTTCCACGCGTAGCGAATCGCTTCTTCACTAGTGCCAGCAGTGCCTTGCACAATCAGCGTCGAATCGCCAGAAATGGCGGCCGCCAAATGTTCAGACACCCAGCTTTTACCAGTGCCCGGCACGCCATACAACAGCAGTGCACGGTCGGTTGCCAGCGTTGCAACAGCAATTTCCATTAGGCGCGGGTTGCCAATATATTTAGGAGAGATCACAGCGCCATTACGCGTTGTGCCGCCCATTAAGTACAGCACGACCGAAGCCGGAGAAAGCACCCAGTTGCGGGGCTTGACGCCAGTATCAGCGGCACGTAAAGCGGCCAGTTCTTCTGCAAATTGGGTTTCAGCACTCAAGCGTAGTTGTGAGTTTGTCATAAGATTTTTCCGTTTATAAATATGAGACTGAGCAAAGTTAAGCGTTAATGGCCTGCGCCATTCGTTCACGAAATTCAAGTTTGGCAAGACATTCTGTATATGGAATCTGGACCGGGCTGTCATCCAGCGTGGCTGCCAACGTTCTAAGTTGCGGCAAAAGAGAGATTGGGATCAGCGTGACTAAAAGCTCAAGCACCTGGCGTGCTTGCCAAGCGTTACTCCATTTCTTGAGTGAGGTCTTAATACTGGCCACAAGGTCTTTTTGTAAGGCCGCCCCCCACGCAGGAGCGCCCGTTTGCAAGAGCAACAATCCAACGTGCGAGCGCGACAGCATCCGTTCGCGGCGCAAAAGCGTAATGGTGACCGCATCAACTTGAGCGGGTGTCAGCAGCGGGGCCAGCGCTTTGATTGCATCCGCAGAAGGGATATACGTCACCAGTTCAAGCGCTTCAGCCGCGGTGCCGGTTGCTTCACAGGCCGCGACCCAACTGGTAAAAAGCAAGCCCCGATCTTCTTCTGGGCATGCGTTCAAAATGTTGGTGAGACTGTCCGTTTGACGCCACGTCTGAAGCGGCACACACGAGACAATCTGCTGAAAACGCCAAGCTTTCTTCCCAATGCCTTTGGGCTTGCCTTCCTCGCGCACACCATCACGGCTAACAGCGGGAGCCAGCGCGCTAGGCAGCTCAAGTCTGACAGCCAATCGTTTTTTCAGCAGGCCTTCTCGCGTAATGAAGAGCATTGTTTTGGCGTGCGTTGTCATACGCTGAACAAACGCTGAGTCTGGAATACGCTTTAGCAGTTCCGCTGCGGCTTGGCGTACAAATTTACTTTTGTCGTCTAGGGCGGCGTCAAGAAAAGTTTCATCAGCAACGGAAAGATTGGTGTTTAGCGTTTCCAACAACGCCAAGCGCTCCTTAGCCGATGAGGTTGACCAGACGCCCGCTAACGCCGCCAAGCCTTGTTCAGCATTAGCGGCTCGCATTTGCGTCAGCGCGGCAACGCGCTCTGGCAATTTGCCCAGCGTAAAACGATCTGCGGCATTGCTAACAGCCAGCGCATAGTTCCAGGCCACATTCTGGCGGGCCAGCCACAGGCCGCGATTGGTGAGCACCTTCAACAGCCCTGCACGTAGCGCTTTGTCATAGTGCCCCAGTTCAAGCAATTGTGGCAGGCAGTGATGCGGCAGCCGCTGCTGCTGTTGTGCAACTAAAGTCAAAAATTCTGGCACAAGATCCCGATAGTGGCCGCCAAGCATTTGCTGTAGGCAGTTGGCCGCAGGGCCAGAAATAACCGGCTTCGTTTCTGGGTCAGCAGCGGGCAATGGCAAACGCGCAGTTTTCTCTGTTTCCCGCGCTGCCTGCAAATATAAATTGACCGTTGCCGCATACGTAAGCAATTGCGCCTCAGGCGTTGCCGGTTGGACAAGGTGCCTCAATTCCGCTGGTGGCGTGGGAACACTGCGTTTTGCAGTGCCTAAAAGCGCAACGGTGGTGAGTGTGTCTAAATAAGCATGCATGTCTCTAATCCTCCAACGTAAACGTAATGAGCGCATCATCCCAAACCGCAAGCGGCAGCAAATGTGCGCCCGTCCATTCAGCAATTAAGCGGATTGGTGCCCCACCGCTCACCGCCATTAGCGACCAACTTTGTTCAAAGCTTGGCGCAATCGGCACAATATTGTTATGAGCATCACGTAAATTGAAGCCGCCATCTGTAAAAACTGGCGTTAGGCCCTGCACCACCACTGGTAAAGATGGCACCCAGCAATTCGCCGCCAACGCCTGACTATAGCCATTGAGCATTTCGTTGAAATCTGAATAGCAGGGCAGCGTCAACAGGTCGGCAGGCGTGATTGGCTGCGGCGCACTTTTAGACTTGATAATAGCGCGCTGCGGATATTGACTTGGGTAAAACGCCAGCTCACCTTGCCATTTTTGACCAGCACCAAGCTGCGTCTGGAACACACCTAACGTGCCAAAGGCCTGCTCCAAGAACATTGCAACGCGCCCCGTTTGCTGCCCCCAAAGCCAAGCTTTACGGGTGCGTAACCGGTCATCCGTGGTGACTTGGAGCGCCAACACAAGCCATGTGTCGGTCACGCCCGGTGCGGCCTGCAGCGCTTGCGTTGCTTCTGGCCAACCAATTGCGCGGCGGACATCGGCCTTTACAAGCGGCGGCAGCTGATCCTGACGGCGATATGCTGCGATGAGAAGTTGTAAATCACCAAGCTGTTGGAGTAGTTGTGAGGCCCAATCGGCTGCCGTGGGACGCAGCGCGGCCAGCGCATGAACTTGTTTTGCCAAGCCCGGCGCTTGGGCATCCATTAGTCGGGCGGCCATATCGGCATATAGCGTTTGCGGTTGGCGCGAGAGGTCTGCTAAGCCAGCCCGCATTAGGTCGTGCAGCCAACGTTCTAACTCTGTTAAGCCTGCCGAAATCTTCGCTTCACGGGCGTCAATCCGCTTTGCTTGTGCAACGGTATCAACCGGCTTTGTTTTGGCAACGGTGGTTTTCTTCTTTTGGCGCTCGCTGCGGGCAGCAAGCCACTCTGTGACCCACTCTGGCGCGGTTGTCTCTGTAAAGGCACTTGGTTGTTGCGCGTAGAGGTACAGCAGCGCCAAGCCATGTTTACACGGAAACTTACGGCTGGGGCAGCTGCATTTGAAGGCCATGTTTGCCAAATCTACCCGCGTAGAATACGGCTTTGACCCACTGCCTTGGCATTGCCCCCAAATTGCAGCGTCATTCGCGCCAACAAGCGGCCAGCGCCGTATCGAAAGTAGTTTTTGCGCGGCTTTGATCGACTTAGCATCCGGAGCTAAGGAATCAACTTGCGCGGTTGTCCACTGTGCCATCAGGCTGAAACAGCTGCCGCCGGAGCGCCGCAATTAACAGTGATTTTTATTGAATTATTGATGACCCGAATGGGCAAAATAAGGCGTGTGACAGACTCGTCACAAGTGATGGAGAAACAGAGTTGCATGTTGCTATTCCTTTTTAGGTTACCCAATGTAATCTCATTGAGTGGCTGTTTATAGTTAGCGAATGGGCTGTCTTCTTAGCAAGAATTATAGAACAAGAATTCTGTTTCTGCAAGAAAATCGATCAACAAAATCAGGTATTATTATCCTCAACCGACACCTTTTTCTAACGATTATCGATGCTCAAACTTCGCCCCGTACAGCCGACAGACCTTTCTATTTTCCACAGTTATCATCTTGATCCGGTTGCGGTGCACATGTTGGCATTCCTGCCAAAAGAGCGCGCTGATCGGGCCGTGTTTGATGCCCATTGGGAAAAAATACTAGCGATGGAGAGCGTTGTCATTCGCACCATCGTAAAAGACAATCGCGTTGCTGGGCATGTGCTGCGGTTTATGAATGCTGGCAAGCCTGAGATTGGCTATTGGATTGGACGCGAGTTTTGGGGCAACGGGATTGCCACCGCCGCATTATTGCAATTCATTACGACAGAAGAAACGCAACGTCCACTGCACGCGCACGTTGCGCAGGACAATATTGGGTCGTTGCGAGTGTTACAAAAATGTGGGTTTGAAATTCAACATACCGAGCGCAGCTATGCCGCCGGGCGAGATGCTGAAATTGAAGAGTATGCGCTGCGCCTCAGCGCATAACAAGACGCAATCCTACACACGCTAGTGTCTACGCAAAAAGCGCAGCACCTGGCCATCTTCCAGCGACTCAAACGTCACGCCGGTCAATCCTTCAATTTCCTTAACTAACGCCATGCGCTGCGGACGCTCTGCATATAAACGCAACGCCCTTCCTTCACGCGGTGTAATGTCAAACTGGGCAACATCGCGGCTCACATAACGCATCACCCGATACGTTTGATCTTGAACTTTGATCTCTTTGATCTGCGTCCCATTTTTAGTGAGCAGCTCTACAATCGGCCCATTTTTAGTTGCTTCGGTAAACGCATACCGCGCAGTGGTAAAAAACTGATAAAAAGACGTTGCCCCAAGAATAAAGAAGAAGATGCTCGTAAATTCAAAGTTGGGCAAATCTACAATCACAACGGCTATCGCAAGCGCCATGAGCAATGAAATAATGCTCACTGGAATCAAGCGCGTCTTGGAAATTCTGCCAGAGTATGCAATTGCGTCACGTAAATTTGGAGTGTTGGAAATCATTTTGAAATCGAGTTGGGTTTAGACCGCAAAGGGTCAATGTTCAAAGTTTATATTGCCAGTGCACCGGCTAATATTGCGCACAAGTATACGCGAATTACGCTAAAGCCAGCAGGTTTACGTTGTTTTTGGGCGACTACGGAGTAAGTATAGCCCCACAAACATCACCAAAGGGACGCCAGAAATCATTAAGTGGAACAAAATTGCGTAAGCCAACGCGCTCTCACGCGCAATACCAAATGGCGCCAGCGCAGTCACAACCGCCACATGAAACACGCCCACATTAGAAGGCGTCAATTTACTCGCTGTGCTCACATAGCCTGTAAACAAAATAGCAATTGCTAAGGCTAGCGTTGGCACAATATGAAACGCCGGTAGTAACACCATCTCGCTAATTGAAATGAGCACCCACATCAGTGCCGTGATGCCAACCATCACCACCAACTGCCGCCAGCTACTTAGGCTTGCCACGCCCACCGCTAGTTTCTCAATTTCAGCCAATACGCGGGACTTCCACCGAAACGTAAAGCGATCAACCAACGTTGCTGCCCAGCGCAACCAGCGGGCACCGAAGCGCATTGTTATCAATACGGCCGCAATCCCCACCACAGGCAACACTTGAAACAGGACTGGGTCAATTTCTAAACCAGCGCCTAAATCAGCCAATACAAACAAAACGGCCACCCCATTGATGCCCAGAAATACAAGGTCAAATAACTTTTCAACAAAGATTGTGCCTGCTGTTGTTGCTGCCGCCGCGCCAATTTCACGATTCAGCGCGACAACGCGGGCCACTTCACCAAATCGCCCAATGCCAAAAATATTGACAACGGCCCCTGTGAAATACGCGCGCATGGTTGGGATGAGCGGCGTTACGATGCCAGCTTCATTGAGGAGCCACTTCCAACGCCAAAACTTCAGCAGTTGTAAAAAGAAGTAAATCAGAAACGCGGCTACAACATAGCCCAACACGGCCTGCTGCATGGCGACCCAAACGGTAGACCAGTCGATGCCCCAAATAAAAAATGCCAGCACAATCAGTACCAGCACAATACGCAGCCATAGCCACGAAGATTTCCTGTTTTCAGTCATGTAGAGAGCATCGTTTAGGGTAAAAATTTAGCGGATAGATGATAGATGCCAACCACCTAACGTCTATCCGCTATGCGAAGCGCAGCAACACTAGCCCGCAAGGATCGTATTGAATTTTTCGATATTTTCGGCAATGCTATTGTCACCGCCAAAGACAGCCGAGCCAGCCACGAGCACATCTGCGCCTGCCGCTGCAATTTCAGCAATATTGTGGTGCTTTACGCCGCCATCAACGCCAATTAGCGCCTTTAGATTTGAAGATTGCAAAATCTGACGCAGCGCCCGAATACGCCCCGTTGTTTCAGGAATATAAGCTTGCCCGCCAAAGCCCGGATTGACCGACATCAACAGCACATAATCGGTAATGGTCAATACCGGCACCAGCGCCATCATCGGCGTGGCGGGGTTCATTGCAACGCCAGCTTTGACGCCCAACTCACGAATTTGTTGCAGTGCGCGATGCAAATGCTTTGTCGCTTCCACATGCACAGAAATAATATCAGCGCCAGCCGCTGCAAACATTGGCACCAGTTGCTCTGGATTTTCCGTCATCAAATGCACGTCTAGCGTGACGTTTTCTGCGGCATCGGCAATTTTGCGCAAGGCAGGCATCACAATCGGGCCGAATGTTAGGTTGGGCACAAAATGCCCGTCCATCACATCGATATGGATGTATTCAGCGCCAGCATCAACGCATTGTTGTACTTGGTCTGCGAGTTGACCAAAGTCTGCCGATAAAATTGAAGGTGCGATTTTTGCGGTCATGCAGATTTTTCCTGAAGTTCAATGCCGTTTTGGCCAGCAATAATAAGTTTCGTTGTCATATCTAAAAACATACCGTGTTCCACAATACCGGGCATCGCTTGTAACGTTGTTGCCAATCCATAAGAATCTGCAATCCCCGCTGGAAAACGGCAGCGCACAATGTAATTGCCATTGTCAGAAATGAACCGTTCACCATGTTCATCTAATACATAAGCAACCTCAGACCCAAGATCGGCCAGCCGCCGGACGTGCGCATCACTTTCAAAACGAATGATTTCAACCGGCAGTGGCGAGCGCGTGCCCAACGTGTCTACGATTTTAGACTCATCCACAATAATGATGAGTTCTTTCGCGTAACTTTCGACCACTTTCTCACGCACTAACGCGTTGCCTAACCCTTTGATTAAGTTCAACTGTGGGTCGACGTCATCAGCGCCATCCACAGCCAAATCAAGAGCGGTGATATCAGTCAGCTTCACCAGCGGAATGCCTAAGCCAAGCGCCTGCTTTTCCGTTGCAATAGAAGTTGGCACCCCAACAATATTCGTTAGTGTCCCAGCCTGTAAAGCTTCGCCAAGATACTGCACAAAGTATCTAGAAGTGGAGCCAGACCCTAGGCCTAAGCGCATGCCGCTTTCTACGTATTCAAGCGCTTTCCGGGCAGCGCGTTTCTTTAGTTCTTCCATGGCGGTAATGTTATCAACGGGATGGGTATTGTTCAAATTATTGGTCAACGTCACTCTATGCCATCATGAAATGGTACGACAGTTGCACTGTACAACGGTTAGACGAAACCCAATCCAGCCCTTATACTCCTTTTATGCGTCGGTTTGCCCTTATTCTCACTGTAGTTTTTCTTATTGCCCTGCTCTTCCCTGCGTCGCTCTTAGTACAGCGTTACTTCGCAGCGGACGAGGAAATCCCCTATCCTGAAGAGTTCTATACCTTAGTAGAACAATCGCCCGATGGCGCGTTTTACGCCGCCGTTGGCAGCACGGAACAAGGCGAAGTCGTTCAGATATTTGATGCGTTAACCCAAGCGCCGGTCTCCAACATTGGGATTGGTAAATACTTTGGCTGGCATCCCAATAGCCAGCAGATTCTGTTCTACCAAGATCTGACTCAAGACCGAGGGTTGTGGCTGTTTGACGTGCGCACAAAGCAACATCAGTTGGTAGCACAACCGCCCACCATCGATATTTCAGGGGCGTCCATCTCGCCAGATGGCGCGCAACTTGCGTATGCCACCAACAATTTTGATATCCACCAAGTGTGGTTGGCAAACAGTGATGGCACAAATGGCGCTCTAATTCTAGAAAGCACAGGCACAGTTTATGTCTTTGACTGGTCGCCAGACAGCCAGCAAATTTTGCTTGCCAACCAGCTTGACGCCCCAAATACAACGGCCGGTTTTGAAAGCGCCAAAGATGTAACAGGTGAAAAGCTAGATGAAATTGCGACCCTCTTCTTATTAGATAGCGAAACCGGCCAAACAGATGCGCTCAACGCGCCGTTCTTGATGGGCTTTGGGCATACGCCGAGCTTCTCTCCCGATGGCAAAAAAATTCTGAGCGTTGCCGAGGCCGTTGCGGCCCCACATGATTGTCATGCCAAAGATACCGGCCTCGCTGATGAAGAAGAATGTTTCTTAGAAGACACCGCACTCTATCTTGAAACCATCGACAGCGGCACCGTAGAACTGTTAGCCGAAGACGTATTCAATCCAGAATGGGATGAAGCGTTAGATGTGATCAAAGTCGAAAAAGTTGTCGATGAAGATGACACGATTGAAACCTTCTCCATTGCGCCAGAATTTGCGGATCCCAGCAACAACGCCAAATTGATCCCAGTCGATCCAGAAGCGGAATTTATTCCGCCCTCTCCAGAACCATTAGAGTTGCCTACCTTAGAAGCAGGTGGTCAAAATCGACCGTCATTCGCTGACAGTAACGCAGCCTATGCGCAGTTTGCAGGCCGTTTCTTACGCACCCCTTACTTTGGCACGCGCTATATCACCGCATTCCAAGACCATCAGCACCCAGATTACAAACGTAACTTCCGGTTTGCGCTGTTTGATGGCTCTATCCTTGGCCCGCCGGTCAATGCCGACTGTAGCGGTGGTGGTGGCTGGGCGTGGATGCATCCAACCGGGCGCTGTATCTATTATGAAGGCCATGCTGGCACCGATGTGCGCATGCGCTACGAACCCGTACTTGGGGCAGCCGATGGCACCGTGGTGCAATCCCGCTGGTGGGATGCGAACAATCGGCGGCGCGGGCTGGGTATGTTTGTGGAGCTAGATCATGGCAACGGCTATTCCACGCTGTACGGCCACCTAAGCGCGCTTACCATTCCAAGCGCCGCAGAAGGTGGCAAAACCGCGCGGGCACTTGATCAAATTGGCACCTCCGGCAATACGGGCAATTCATCTGGGCCGCACCTGCACTTTGAAGTGCGCTTTGAAAATGATCCTGTTGATCCCTTTGGTGGTCACGGTCAGCCTTACCTCTGGGCCGATGGCGGCTGGGATACCGGCGAAACATGGACGAAAGACAGCCTGTGGATTGGGCAGCCAGATCGCAACTATGGTGCTGTGTTCACGCATGACACGCCCGCCGACAACTTTGTCAAAGGTCGTATTCTGCCTGAAGGCTCACGCGATTGCGCCGTGATTGACTGTCCGTTTTGGGTTGACGTAAACGATGTTGGCAATGACGGCGACATGCTCTACACCTTTGCCAATAACGACACGCTCGATTACTGGGCGCTCTGGAACGCCCCGCCCGGACGCTATGAAGTTGAGGTGTACATCCCTAAGCGCAACGCCACCACGTGGTGGGCTAAATACTGGCTGGTTGCGGCGGGGTCTTACAATTTAGACAGCTATTTAGTGGTCGATCAATATGGGGTCTCTGAGCGTTGGGTGTCGTTGGGCGTCTATGAATTTGGCAATGGCGCGCCTTATGCGGCGATCCTTATTGGGGATGACACCGGTGAAGGCTTCCGCGAACACTGTTTTGAAACTGAAGAACAAGACCGCTGCCAAGTTGGGGTTGACGCCATCCGCTTCCGGCAGGTGTTAGATCCGGACGCAGTGGGCACCATGCCAACCGCCATTCCGCCAACCAAAACACCAACGCCAACGCCTGATCCAAATGCAGTGCTGGATGAAGTGAATTATCTGCCGCTGATTATTGAAAATAATTAGTCGTTAGCCGCGCACTTTTTGAACGCGGAGGCGCAGAGATCGCAGAGGCGTTAGAAAGTCTCCGCGCGCTCTGCATCATATGCATCAAGCTAAGTATTTCTGCTGGCTAAAACCGCAGCAATGATGTCATCCCGCGCAAGTTCGAAGGACCTAAATAACGATTTATGCACTGCTTGCGCGGGATCTCCTTAAAGCGCTGGTCTTGAAAACTGCACAGGCGGTAAAGGGATCCCGGCAGCGCAGTTGTTATAAGACTTTGGTGTGCAGTCAAATGCTACCGGGATGACATTATGACTGGCATTATGGCTAGCAGACTGACCCCGATTAGCCCAAACTTGATGCATATTAGTCTCCGCGCGCTCTGCATCTCTGCGTTTTATATTTCCAATCCGAGATTGCCGT
>JAHDBW010000403.1 GCA_020630175.1 Anaerolineales bacterium | reverse complement strand
TTGCGCAATGGCTTGCCAGTGCTTAGCGTGTGCATAATGCGTTCCATGGTTTTCTCGGTGCTAGCGAGTTCTAAGAAGGCCTGTTTCTCTAGGTCAAGAATGTATTGTTGTGGAACCCAAGCTGGGGCAGACAAATCGCCACCACACAGCACCCACGCCACCTTTTCGCCGATCAACAAGTCATGATCAGAGATAAAGTTGCCCCAGTGCATTTGTTGCAAGCCAGAGCGTAGCACGGCGTACTTATCTCGGCCGCCAGCATAGATTTTTTCTTCAACTGGGGCACGGTAGCCGCGATTCCACAGGTACATTGCGTCGCGTTTTGCTTCGCGCAGTAGTTCTTCGCGGTTCATCACAAAGCGATCGGTTGGCATTAGGAAGCCCATGTCGATGGCTTCTTTAGCGCCCATGCTGACCTTAGCCATGCCAATGTTTTCAAACACTTTTTGCAAGTGCGGCAACACATCCACGTTAGACGTACGCATGACAGGATTGACCACGCGGCGGAGCAATTCCTTACAGCCACCCCAGCCCGGTAACAGGCCAATGCCCGCTTCTACCAAGCCCATATAGAGCTCGATGTGCGCCACAATGCGGTCAGCGTGCAGTGAAATTTCCGTCCCGCCGCCCAAGGTGCGGTCAAACGGAGCGGCCACAACTGGCTTGCTTGAATGGCGCAACTTCATATAAAGCTGCTGATTCCGGTGGATCATTTCCGCCAATACTTCAGCCGGTGGGCGGCCACTCATCATGATTTTGTTCATGTCGAGGTTGGCGCCTGCGCTAAACATTTTGCCGTCGTTACCAATTACCAAGCCGTTGGCGCTGCCTTCTAAGCGGTCAAGCGCCAGTTCAATCATGTCCATCACGCCATCACCAATGGTGTTGGCCTTGCCATGGAATTCCAGCAAGATCACGTCGTCGCCCATGTCGAACAGGGCGGCTTCGGCGTTGCTTTCCAGCACTTTGTCTTGCGCCTTGAGCAGATTGATATTGATTGCGCCCGCTGGGCTTTCAACGGCAATGTAACTTTCGCTTTGCGGTGAATATTGTTCACGGCCAGCGGCGGTCGTTTTGTAGAAGCTGGTGTTACCAGCGGCCAACATTGTTTTGACCCAGTCTGGCACGGCATAGCCGTCGGCTTCCATGCGGGTTGCGGTATCGGTTACGCCTAGCGCGTCCCAAATTTCAAATGGCCCCATCTCATGTGAGAAGCCCCACTTCATGGCATTGTCGATTGCGGCAATTTCGTCAGCAATTTCTGGAATGCGGCGCGCCGAATATGACATGGCAAAGGCCGTGCTGTTCCACGCAAATGCGCCTGCTTTATCATCCATGCCGACCAACGCTTTGATACGTTCGCCCGTGGTTTTACCGGCTTTGCGCGCCGTTTTGAGCGATGCAAACTTCGGATTGGTTGGCGCAACGTGCTCCATCGTGTCTAGGTCTAGCACCCAGAATTCTTTTTTGCCGTTGTTGACCACTTTCTTGTAGAAGCCAACGCCTGTTTTGTTGCCGAGCCACTTGCGTTCTAGCATGGCATCCATCAGGTCTTTGGCTTTGCCACCGGCCACGCCTGCATCTGGATCGTCGGGCAGGGCGGTAATGGCGTTTTGCCCAACGTGATACATAATATCCACGCCGACCAAGTCATTCAAACGGAATGATGCGGTCTTGGGGCGGCCCATCGCCGGGCCAGCAATTGCGTCAACTTCTTCTACGGTGTAGCCGTTGTCGAGGGCGTAACTTAGGTCAAAGCCGCCGACAGCCACGCCAATGCGATTGCCAATAAAGTTTGGCGTATCTTTGGCAACCACAACGCCTTTGCCCAGCGCTGAGCTACCGAACGCTTTGAAGAATTCGATTAGGGTGGGGTCGGTATCGGCGGTTGGAATAAGCTCCAACAATTTGAGATAACGCGGCGGATTGAAAAAGTGCGTGCCCAAAAAGCGATTGCGGAAGCTTTCGCTACGGCCAGCGGCAATTTCGGTCAGCGGCAAGCCAGAGGTGTTGCTAGTGACGATGGTGCTGTCGCTAATCACGCCTTCTAGCTTTTCAAAGAAGCTGCGCTTGATGGCCATGTTTTCAACAATCACTTCAATGATCCAATCGACGGTGCCGAGTGCTTCAAAGTCGTCTTCTAGGTTCATCGGCGTGATGAGGTCTAGGTCTGACTTGGTGAAGATTGAAGGCGGGCGTTGTTTTTGCAGCAATTTGAGATTGTCATTCACAATCCGATTGCGGACGCCACGGCTTTCGAGGCGTTTGCCTGCTTTTTCTTCTTTGGCATTAAGTGCGCGCGGGGCGATATCAAACAGCATGACGGGAATGTCGATGGCTGCGAGAAGGGCGGCAATGCCACCACCCATTGTGCCAGAGCCGACAACAGCTGCTGACCGAATTTTGTAGTTGCTCATCTGGATTTGGATCTCCGGAGAATTTTGAGTTACGAGTTTTAGTTAGTGTGGTAAGTATAGCGTTAGTCAGCCAGTTTAGGGTGACTGACCAGCGGTCATTAGATGTTTTGATTGTACGCTGACCGGCGGTCAGTGTCAATATGCGCCTTTGTTATGGCTAGCGTATGTAAAGAGGCACGTGAAAGCGGAACAACACGAATTTGCAATAGCCATTAGGCAACTTACTGTCTATGCTCCCTCAGCATTTAAATAATCATAAAATACC
>JAHDBW010000075.1 GCA_020630175.1 Anaerolineales bacterium | reverse complement strand
CAACACCCACAATAGCCGCCCCTCTATCAAATTGCTATACTTCCGATGTGACTGCAATTTCGTCGTTTGCGCCTTGGGTTGAGATCGGACTAGGCCTGTACAGTTTCAATTTACTAATTGGCTTACTGGCACAAACGCGAAAGTTTCACTTTGGCGTGTGGCATCACGCGCTGTATTTCATTGTATTTTTAGCGGCAGGCGTGGCAACTGTACTCAATTGGAGCCCCTATCTGCTGCTAACGATTGCTGCACTTGCTGCAATGCCAATGTCCAAACCGGGGACATGGCGGCACCCACTCATTGCGCTGTTGGGCGCCTGTGGCTATATACTCGCATTCTCAGCGTAAACACCATATGACTCTAGACTTGCTAGACGCCATCAATCAACGGCACACAACAAACGGCTATTTTCTTCCAGACCCCGTTTCGCTAGCGCACCAGCACTTGCTTGTGAAAGCAGCCGCACGTGCCCCCAGTCATTTCAATTCGCAACCGTGGCGCTTTATTTTGGTAGATGATGCAGCAATCCGCACGCGGATTGCCGAAATTGGCGGCAATTCAATGACGCAGCTAATGGAAGAAGGCCGCTTTTTTACGCGCTACCGGAAGTACTTTCGCTTCTCGCAAGCCGAAATGGAAGAACGCCGTGACGGAATTTACATTGACAAGCTTCCCGCCCCTTTACGGCCGTTTATCAAACAAGTGTTTAGCGAGCGCGCCACCAATATCCTCAAGCGTTTAGGCGTGGCAAAAATGCTCGGGCGTGACAATACAAAGCTAGTCCAAGCCAGCCCGCTGCTACTCGTGGCATTATTAGACAAAGAAGAATACAAACAAGACGGTGATCTCTCTGACTTCTATTGTGTGCTTTCTTTAGGGATGGCAATTGAGCACATTTGGTTGCTCACAACCAAGCTGGGCATGGGGATTCAGTTTGTGAGCACGCCGATGGAAATTCCAAGCGCTTGGGCAGAAATCAAGCAATTATTAGCCGTGCCAGAGCATTTAGAAATGATGGCAATTTACCGCCTAGGCTATGTGCCCGCCGAAAAAGCCCGCCCTAAAATTGACTGGCAAAGCGATCAGCGCAAGCCGCTATCACGCTTTGTTTACCGCAACACCTGCAACACCCCAGAAAAAGATACAGACTAACCTTTTTCATTACGGATATCGCTTTTATTCCCGCACAGCGGTCTTTATCTTTTATGCACGCAACCCAAATACTCGCAGTTGGCACTGCCGTTCCCAAACATCGCATTGAACAAAAGGATGTGCGGGCGTTTGCGGGGGCATTGTTTCAAAATAATTTTCGCAACGTTGAGCGCTTGCTGCCTATCTTTGAAAACACCCAAATTACCGGCCGTAACCTTGGTCAGCCGCTAGATTGGTACGGCCAGCCGCATACCTTCCCAGACGCCAACGCGCTCTATGCAGAAATCGCGCTTGAAATTTCAATCGCAGCCGCAAAATCTGCAATTGCCGCCGCCAACCTGACGCCGCAAGCCATTGGCATGGTGCTATTTGTCTCTAGTACTGGCATTGTTACACCTAGCTTAGATGGCGCGCTAATCCAAGCCTTGGGTATGTCCCTGAATACGCTGCGGCTGCCCATTTGGGGGCTCGGCTGTGCGGGCGGGGTGTCTGGGTTAGCGCGTGCTGCGCAGTTGGCACAGACAATTGACGCGCCAGTGTTACTGGTTGCCACCGAGCTTTGTAGCCTAACCTTCCAACACAATGACCGTAGTAAAGCCAACCTCATTGCCACCAGCTTATTTAGTGACGGCGCCGCCGCAGTCGTCGTGCAGTCTCAGCCTACAGCGCAAAATCGGGTAACGCTCTTAGGCCAGCACAGCACATTGTTTCCAGAGTCAGACGCGATTATGGGCTGGGATGTGGTCGAAGGGGGGCTAAAGGTGCGCATTGCAAAATCAATCCCCGCCTTAGTGCTGCGCGAAATGCAGCCACTGATCCAAAGCGCCTGTGATAGCTGGGGCATTGCACCAAGCGATTTGCACCATTACGTTGCCCACCCCGGTGGCGCAAAAGTATTGGGAGCTTACGCCGATAGCTTAGACCTGCCGCCAGCAACCTTCCGGCATGCGCATGCGGTGCTGGGGCAGTATGGCAACATGTCTAGCCCGACAGTTTTGTTTGTTTTAGAACGCTACTTGGCAGATGTGCCACCCACCGGCGACCTAGGCCTAATGTTTGCGCTAGGCCCCGGCTTTAGCGCCGAACTCATTCTCTTTAGATGGTAACCCGCTTATGTTTCCGCTCTTTCTTCTGTTTGCCCTGATTGTTATTCAACGCTTGTCTGAGTTGCAGGTTGCCAAGCGCAATTACGCGTGGGCGATGGCACAAGGCGCAACAGAATATGGCGCTGGGCATTACTGGCTCTTTATTGTGCTGCATACCGGCTGGCTGATTGGTTGGTTAGCGGAAGGGTGGTGGCGTGGCGGCACGCTGGCAAACAATTGGTGGCTTTGGTTGGGGTTGTTTGTGATGGCGCAAGCCTTACGCTATTGGGCACTCACATCCCTTGGAAAGCAATGGAACACGCGAATTCTAATTTTGCCCAACGCCAAACGCATTGCGCGCGGGCCCTATAAGCTACTGCCACATCCCAACTATATTGCCGTTGTGATTGAACTCTTGAGCGTGCCCCTAATTTTTGGCGCGTGGTGGACGGCCCTGATTGCTTCTGTGCTCAACGCTGTCATCTTATTAGGCGTGCGTATTCCAGCAGAAAACAAAGCCTTAGAAGACTACGCAAACCGCAGGTCAGCTTAGCTGGTTTCAGCTAGGTTGGTATGTAACACATCGTACAGCTTACGTAACAATTGCTCTGTCTGATAGGGCTTCTGTAAAAAGCTGACAAACGCTTCTGTCTCGGCAATCTTATCTGCATCTAAGCGATTGTACCCAGACGATAAAATCACCTTCGCCGTTGCTGAAATCTGTTGAATTCGGCGCATTGCCTCTACGCCGCTAATGCCGGGCATAGCAACATCGGCTAAGGTCACTTCAATTGTGTCTTGGTGCGCCGCAAACAGCGCCACGCCATCTGTTCCAGACGTTGCACTATAGACCTGCATCCCAAACGATTTCAGCGTTTCTGTTAGTGTCTCAAGCACCGCAACTTCATCATCGATCACAAGAATGGTGCGGCCCGAAAGCTGGCTTGCATCAACATGTAACTCTGAGCCAGAGGCGGTTTGACTAGCATCCCGTTGATCGGTGGGGAACATAATCTCAAAGGTTGTGCCCTGCCCAAGCTTGCTGTTCACCTGCACACTGCCGCCATGCGCACGAATCATCCCCAAAACACCGGCTAACCCAAGCCCATGCCCAGAGGTCTTCGTGCTAAAGAATGGGTCAAAAATCCGCTGCTGCGTTTCAGTATCCATCCCAATGCCATTATCTTTAAAGGTCAGACTCACGCAGTCGCCGCCCTTAAAGTCAGGCGAGATGGCTTGCCACGGCACTAGCTCTGCCGCAGTTAGCGTGCAAAGTTTGGTGCCAATTTCAATTGCACCGGCGTCCTCGCCAATGGCTTCGCTGGCATTTAACACCATATTCATTACCACCTGCTGGAGCTGGCTGCGTTCGCCAAAAACGGTGGGTGGCGTGTCGGCGAGATCAATATCTAGCAAAATATTATCGGGGATTGTGGCACGTAGCAGGCCAACGTTCTCGTCGATTAGGGTATTGATATCAACCAAATCACGCTCAACAGTTTGCCCTTTGCCAGCGTAGGCCATCATTTGGCGCGTGAGCTCTGAGGCCCGCTTGGCTGCGCTTTCTATCTTTGCAATGTTCTTTAGCGCGGCGGTGTCCTTTGGCAAACGGCGCTGGGCGATTTGTGCTTGCCCCATCATTGCTAACAGTAAATTGTTGAAATCGTGCGCAATCCCACCGGCCATAATGCCTAGGCTTTCTAGCTTTTGGGACTGTAACGCCGCGGCTTCTTGTTGTTTACGCTCAGTAATATCAACCAAGCTATTGCGTAACAGGCGTCGTTTAGGGTCTGGCAAAACCACCAAGCGCACTTCGCATAGAAAAACGTGCCCATCGGCATGCATAAATTCTGTCTCAACAATAGTGGGGCCGGTTTTCTGAACAGTGTCAAAGGCGTGATCCATAATCCGCTGCCGCCATGCTTGATCGCGTCCTTCAGGCGGATAAAGCTGGATAGGATCCATGTTCCTAATGACATCAGCTGGATAGCCAAATAGCTCTGAAGCGGCCGCATTCAGGTCAATAATACGATCCTGATCTACATCAAGAATCGTGATTGCCTCAGCTGCATAGCGAATGATGGCGCTAAACTGCTCTTCGCGTTGCCGCAGCAGTTCGGTGGCGTTGAAGCTGGTTACAGTGTTTGCGATCTGCGTTGCAACCGCCACCAGTAGCGCCAAATCTGCGGCGTTATGGTCTGGTGCCCCAACTGGGTTGAGCACGGTCATTACGCCTAACGCGTTCTCTTGATGCATTAGTGGCGCACAAATAATAGACCCGTAAACGGTGCTATCGGCAGGGTACAGCGCAATAACTTCTGCACTAGATAACATGCGCGGCGCCTGCGCTAAAAAGCACTGCCCAGACAACGTCTGTAAATACGCAGCGTAGGTAGACGTTTCTTTCTGGGCTAGCGGCGCATCAAGCGAGATTTCATGCTCAACTAGCGCATTGGTCTTATCGACAAGTTGCAGGCGTAAGTGCTGAAATCCGGTGCTGTCGCTGTAAAGTTGCAGCACCTTAGCCAGCAGTCTGTTCAGGTTACCTTCGGTAACGCCCGCTTCAGCAACCGCAAACATCAGTTCCGCTTGGCGTCGGGCTTGCTGCTGTTGGGCAAGGGCGCGTTCGGTTTGCGCCACAGCCCGCCGATTGAAAATAGTGCTCGCCAGTTGGGTTGCTAGTGCCTCTGTAAGTTCCACATCGGCAGGTGAGAAGTTGGGCTGCCCAATCTCACGTGCTACGCTCATAATCCCGGTCAGCTGATCTTTATAGAGGAGTGGCGCAATGAGCAATGGGCCAACATTGTTGTCCTTGCGAGTGGCTTGAACGGTTGGCGTTTCTCGCGCGTCTAGCTGCTCTCCATCAGACACAATCGTTTCAAACGTTTCCATCACAAGTCCGGCTAAACCGGCTTTGAGCCAGTCCATATCCAGCAGCAGGTGGTCAATGTTAATTGGGTTATTTTCCCCATTGAGCACATGCTCAACCGCCGTAACATCTGTGTTGAAAATAACCAACGCCACGTTATAAGACGGCACAACAGCGCTAACTTTGTTCAAGATCGTTTGCAAAACCTGAGCGCTATCCTGCTCTTGCATCAAAATAGCACTAACTTGGTTTAAGGCATGCGTTTGCTCAAGCGCCTCAGACAACCCATTAAACGCAACACGGGCCAGATTGATTTCGTCGCTTTGGGCATAGAAATATACAAATGTCGTCACTATTCCTAAAATAAATAGGCTGGACCATGCCGTTTCATTGATCTGCGGCCAAACGGCCACCACGACGAGGTACATGATAACTAAACTGTCGCTAATCCAATATAAGCGGCCTTGCCGTCCTTTACTCCGTACCGTATGTAGTAACGACACAGCGCCTTGTAGCACCATCAGAAGTATTAGAACTTGGGCAACAAGCGTGAAGTCAACGGCTAAATTGCGGCTTGCAGTAACGCGCAGCTCGCTAACCACCCAGTGCGGTTGCACAATTAGCAGCACACTAATCAGCAGCGGTATGGCATAAGACATCAGCAGCATGCGCTTGCCAAACGTAGTTTGCAGTTGTTTAGTCCAGATCAGGGCAAAGTGAATGCTGGTACAAATGGTAAAAAAGCCAACTGCGACTGAGGCAAGCGCAAAGCCGGTCATCAACCTTTGGAGGGAGCCAAACGCAGCATCGTGCAAGCTCAGTAAGCGGACAGCCAACAGCGCCATTGACCAAAACATACCAATTGACGCCTTGCGCATAAAGGCCCAATGCACCGGTCTGCTTTTACGCCAATTTACCCACAGCGTCACCACAATTACGCTTAGAAGCGTAATATTAATCGCGCTTACCACCAACATAATGCCGGTAAGGATAATATCTACTGCTGTGCTATCAAATGGGATCATGCTGAAAAATAGAGGCGCATTTACAGCAACATATAACGTTTACATCTTACTAAAGTATGTTTATGTGCGGCTCTTAATTCTGATTGTACACAAGACAGTGCGCATTTCAAAAGATAAGTATCGAAATGATAATTTTTTGAATTTGAAACTTAAGTTCGGTATTCTTTCCATAAAAACACGCGAACAATGGGGCAAAAAGAGGAAGCAGCATAGGCCGTGGTCTATGCTGCTATTTTTATTGAGTCTGGCGGTTAGCGCTTCCAGGCGGTGCGCGGTTTGCCAGCTAAGATTTCTTCTTTTCGCACAGCAACGAAGGCATCTAACTCTTCACGCGTGGCCGGGTCCATCTTGGGCTGCTCATAATCTTTGAGCATTTGCTTCCAACGCTTGTTCGCCATCTCATAAGACGTTGGGCTGCCTTTGGTCTCCCACAGTTCATAGTTATCCATACTGAAGACCTGGTGCTGATGGAACGCCGTGGTGTAATGCCGCATCGTGTGTGCCGAGCCTAAGAAGTGATCACCAGTTGGGACTTCTTCATAAGCATCCCACGCAAAATCATCATCGGTCAGGCCAATGCCTTTGCTGTAGCGGGCGATCATCGCGCAGATTTCAAGATCAAGAATGAACTTTTCATAGCCAGCAATTAGGCCGCCTTCCAACCACCCAGCGGAGTGCAAAATAAAGTTAGCCCCAGCCTGCACGGTTGCCCACATCGTGCTAGCCGACTCATAACCCGCTTGCGCATCTGGAATGCGTGACGCTGTAAAGTTCCCACCAGACCGATACGGCAACTGATACTTCCGCGCCATCTGCCCACCGGCAAACATCGCCATATTATTTTCCGGCGTCCCAAAACAAGGCGCGCCACTTTTCATGTCAATGTTGGCCAAGAAAGACCCGTATAAACAGGGTGCTCCTGCATTTACCATTTGGGCATAACATATGCCAAATAACGTTTCAGCATTGAGCTGGGCAATCGTTGCTGCCATCGTACTGGGTGACATTGCCCCAGCGATAATAAACGGCGTAAACATCACCGCTTGCTTGGTTTCCGCATAGACCGTGATCGCGCTCAACATGCGGTCATCCCAGCGCATTGGGCTAGAGGCATTTACCGTCGAGCTAACGGCCGGGTTATCGCGCATGCGCTCTTCGCCCACAACAATGCGCGCAATATCAACGGTGTCGCGGGCATTGTCTGGAAAGACCACACTGCCCATAAATGACTTGTCACTTTGGGTCGATAGGCAGTGCAGCATATCTAGGTGCCGCGTTTGCAGATTCAAGTCATTTGGTTCTACAAGTACGCCGCCACCAATATGCATTTCAGGTGCCATATACGCGAGCTTCGTCAATTCTTGGAAATCAGCAAATGTGCTGGCGCGGCGACCGCGGTCTAAGTCTGCCACAAAGGGTGGGCCATAAACCGGCGCGTAAACGGTATGCCGTCCGCCTAGCGGGAGATCTTTGGCAGGATTACGGGCAAGTTGTGTCCACTGTGACGGGGCTTTGTTGACAAAGTGCATCAGCGTATCTTCGTCAATGCGAACCTTATTGCCATCCACAATCGTCGCACCATTTTTACGGAAAACTTCCAGCGCTTCTGGGTAATCAATAATCAAGACGCCAAAATCTGCAAGTAACCGCATAGACGCGCGATGAATTTTTTCAACGCCATCTTCATTGAGCAACTCTACAAATGGCACATTGTTCAAAAGTGGTTGCAGAAATTCAATTGGCTTTTTATCGTCGCTTTTACGACGGCGTGAAGAACGGGCGGGACGTGACATAACGCTTCCAAATTTACTAAGTGTGCAGAGATTTACACACGCTGGGCTGAAAAAACAACAGCATAAACGGTTTACCGTGTGGTGCTGTGTGTAAACGTATGATATGAGGGATAAATATTTTGTATGTGGGGTGATCGCCCTTTTAGGGGGATAGATGACTCTTACGTGGCAAGTATTCGCGCAGAATCAAAAACGCCTCTTGCGAATTACAATCCGCAAGAGGCGTTGAATACAGTCTATACCGTCACCTGACGGCAGTCATTATTCGAACAGATCAATATTAGCGTTGACCCAATTCCAGAGCTTGGTAAGCCCTTGTTCTGGATTGACTTGTGGTTCCCAGCCTAACTCGGCTTTGGCTTTGCGGATATCGCTGACATACACCTTTTGGTCACCCGGACGCCAGTCGCCAAAGCTAACATGGTCTAGCTTTTTACCCGCTAGTTTTTCTAGCACCGCCCCCACTTCACGCCAAATCGAGAAGGTAAAGTCTGGCCCACCGCCAACGTTATAAATGTTGCCCGCAACCTTTTCTGGTGATTTGAGCGCAATATCATAGGCGTCTAACAAATCTTCTACCCAGAGCATATCGCGCACTTGCTTGCCATCACCAAAAATGCTGAAGCTGCGACCCTTGGCAGTTGCGATAACAAAGTGCGCTAGCCAACCCTGGTCTTCAACCCCAAATTGACGTAAGCCGTAAATACAAGACTGCCGGAAAACCACCGTTGGAATGTCATACATGCGGCAGTAATCGCGCATATACTGGTCGCCTGCGCCTTTTGAGCAGCCGTATGGCGAATGGAAATCTAGCGGCTGCGTTTCTGGCAAGCCGTGGGGCAAGTCTGCGTATTCATAGCGCGTTTCTTTTTCCACAACCTTGACTTCATACATGCCGCCGTACACCTTATTAGTGGAGGCATATGCCACAACAGGATGTTTCCCGTTTAGGCGCGCCGCTTCTAAGACGTTAAAGGTGCCCAGCGCATTGATTTCAAAATCTTCACGCGGATCAAGCACTGAGGTGGTGACGGCAACTTGCGCGGCCAGATGGTAGATTGCATCTTGGTCTTTCGCTGCGGCAACCATAGCGTCCGCATCGCGGATATCGCCTTGGATAAACTTAAAGCTATCCGCGCCAAACGACTCTTGCAACCACTTGAGGTTGTTGTCTGTGCCCTTGCGTGACAAATTGTCAAAAACAGTGACGTTATAGCCCGCCGGAATAAGTCGGGCGGCATAATTACAGCCGATAAATCCGGCACCGCCGGTGATCAAAACATTTTTCAAAACGAACTAATACTCCAAAAGTTTAGGATGTTGGGTCGCCGTAGGCGCTCTGCTAACAACCTTACTTCATCATAATATACGCATCTTCACCATCTTTATAATAGTTAGAACGCGTGCCAATAACATCAAAGTTGTGTTTACGGTACAAGCCAATGGCGGCAGTGTTAGAAGTCCGCACTTCTAAGGTCACTTGGGTACCACCTCTGGCGTTTGAGTCTGCAATCAAGGCTAGTAAAAGCGCATCACCAATTTGTTGCCCACGGTAGTCTGGGTCAACGGCAATGTTCATCACGTGCGCCTGATCGATTACAAATGAGTAGACCACAACGCCAACAATGGGTTGTGCTTCTACGCCCTGTAGCTTTGATACCAAAAAGACACAATCGTCACGATTTTGCAATGCGCCCAATAACCAACTCCGCGACCAAGGCGCAGTGAAAGACGCATTAACAACGCGCATCACGTCATCCAAGTCTGCCTCTGTCATTGGGCAAATATCTACCTTAGCATGCGGAGATTGAAACGTGAGTTGGCCTGTCATAAATTGTGGTTGCGGGCTGCGTGACTGCAACCGGCCTACTATACCCGTGTTTTAGGCGGGGTGATAGTTGGCAAATGCCAATAGTCGGGTGCTAGGGTCGCAGTATCGTCAATATCATTGGCATTGAAGCGCTGATAGGCCAACTGCGCCAAGGTTGCCGCCCGCCGCACATTTTTGGCAGCCGGCATAATCTGCGCCCGATCTGCGCAATAGGCATATCCGGCGTCATCAATTTCACCACAAATTTTGAGCGTTTCATTGCCATAGGCATCAAATAACGCTTCCCAATTGGTAATTTGGCCTTTTTCTTTGGCAACCCATTGATTAGTCTGCCAACGGTACGGTTGTGCGGCAATCCGTTTGCGGCCTGATTGCAAGACCGCAATCAGCGTGCCCGCACCGGGCGACTGTGCCTGCGCAACAATATCTAAAGAAGGAATGCCAATCAGCGGCGTGCCATTTGCAATGGCCATGCCCTTCGCTAAGGCCAAGCCAATGCGCAACCCTGTAAAAGATCCGGGGCCAATTGCAATCGCAATGGCGTCTAGGTCTGCCGCCTTAATGCCTGCAACGCCCAAAATTTGATTGACTGAAGGCGCTAAGACTAACGTGTGATTATTTGCAGTATGCCAAGTATGCTCGGCAAGTAAACGCGTTTCAGTTGCCAGCGCGAGGCTAATATTTCTAGTTGCGGTATCAATTGCAAGGATTGGCATTAGAACGCAGCTCCAACAAATGTTTCCAATAAGGCTTCATAGCGGCTGCCCACGGCCCGCATCCGAATTCGCCGAATTTCATCGTCTTCATAAATCAGATCGATAAAGAGGCGTTCTTCTGGCAAGTACGGCAGTACAAACTCTGGCCATTCAATAATCAGCGCGACATTATTTTCGAGACGCTCTTCTAGGCCGGTGCTTTCAATATCTAAGGTGTCTGCCAGGCGATAGCAGTCGATATGGTGTAATTCGTTGCCATTTGGGTTGTGATATTCATTCACTAGCACATAGGTTGGGCTAGTAACGGTTTCAATCGCGCCCCAGCCGCGCCCAATGCCGCTGGTGAGCGTGGTTTTACCTGCGCCCATCTCGCCATTTAAACAGATTAAATCGCCCGGCTCAATGAGTTGACCAAGGCGCATTCCATAGCGCCAAGTTTGGCTTGGGCTATGGCTGGTGAAGTCTAGTGTATTACGATCTAAAATTGCCACGATTAGATTATAAAAGCTCTTGGGTTATCGTGCTATTATTGAGTTCTATGCGGGTTTTAATCATTACAGATGTCCATGGTAACGAAGTTGCGCTGGAAGCAGTGCTGGCAGATGCTAAAGGGCAATACGACGTTGTTTGGTGCTTAGGCGATTTAGTTGGCTATGGCCCCAATCCAAATGAATGTGTAGAGCGGGTGCAAGAGCTACCTAGTCTTATTTGCTTAGTTGGCAATCATGATAAGGCTGCACTTGGCGATATTGATCTTTCAACGTTCAACGTCGATGCGCGGACGTCTACTGAATGGTCGCAAAGTGTTCTAAACGATAAAAATCGTGAGTATCTGGCCGGCCTAACTGGCTCTGTCATTACAGACGGTTTTACATTAGCACATGGCAGCCCACGTGAGCCAGTTTGGGAATACATTTTAGATTCTTACACTGCCTTAGCAAACTTTGACTACTTCAACACGCGCACCTGCTTTGTAGGGCATACGCACACGCCAATCATCTACCATATGTTTGAAAGCGCCTGCCAAGCCTATATGCCCTCTTATGATGAAGAACTTTACCTTACAGAAGGCCGCTTTATTGTAAATCCGGGCAGTGTGGGGCAGCCGCGCGATGGTAACCCAGATGCAGCCTATGGCATTCTAGACACCGAGCGTAATGTGTTCATCCACAAACGCGTTCCGTATGACATCGCCGAAACGCAAAAACGCATGCGCGAACATGAATTGCCCATGCGCCTTGTACTACGGCTAGAGCTTGGTTGGTAACTAGCACTATAGCAGTCCAAATAATGTAAAGACGTACCCCTTGCGGTGCGTCTTTTTTGTTTCTGGCAGTTGATGCGCAGACTTATCAATGTTTACAGCTGCCTAATATTACTATTCCAAAACTGACTGGAACCTTTTCGCACCGATAAGCGTCTCTCTTATACACCGCAACTTCAACGTATTAGTAATGCTGTTTTGTATCGGAATTGACCGAAGTTGCGGCATAATCGAATCACTTAGGCTCTTATTCACGTCCAGACCTGCGCAAGAGACGTTTATAGCGCCGCATAAGAAAACAGAGTACCGGAGACAACTGCGATGAAATTCCCCAACATTCGCTATTTTGCGATCACAACCCTAATCTCATTATTAGCACTCACTGCCTGTGCCAGCAGCGACGCAAGCTTTACAAACAGTTTGGAAATGGCAGAACCAGCCATGGCCCCCGCAATGGAGTATGACGAAGCCATGGCGCTAGAAGAAGACATGATGGCGCGCGAGATGGCACTAGACGCTGGGAATTTGTCAGCCCCACAAATTGTGATGGATCGCAGTGAGGTAGCATCACAAATTAGCGCGGGTGAAGTGCAAACGCAAGCGCAGTCACAACGGATTGTGATTTACTCCGCTAACGTGGGCTTGGTGGTGGCAGACACCGAACTGGCAATGTCAGAGATCACCAAACTTGCCAATGACTTGGGCGGCTTTGTCATCAGTTCAGAACTGTCTGACTCTTATTACGGATCTGGCGAAAGTGCCACGACGCTCAAACGCGGGTCAATTTCTATCCGGGTAGACG
Organism: Anaerolineales bacterium; assembly: GCA_020630175.1. GTDB lineage: Bacteria > Chloroflexota > Anaerolineae > Anaerolineales > UBA6668 > JAHDIM01. The sequence goes on along the minus strand of JAHDBW010000075.1, from coordinate 4,336 downwards.
CAGAGCAGCTTGATGCCGCACTCGCTGCGCTCCGAGAGCTATCTGTTAGCGTCAACTATGAAAACCGCCAAGGGCAAGATGTTACGAGTGAGTACACCGATCTTTCTAGCCGCTTGCGCAATTTAGAAAATACCGAAGCGCAGCTAACGCTCATTATGGAAGGCGCGCAACGCACCGAAGATGTGCTGGCCGTGCACCGTGAGTTGAACAACATTCGGGGCCAAATTGAAGTGATCCAAGGGCAACTGAACTACTACGAAGAATCGGCGCGCCTGTCTAGCATCACGATTGACTTGCAGCCAGATTATGACGCCGCCCCAATTGAAATTGGCGGTTGGTCACCGGGCGCAACCGTTCGCGACGCGATCCAAGGGCTCATTGACGGACTACAAGTCTTGGGCGATGTGCTCATCTATGTTGCAATTTGTGGCCTGCCGATTTTGGTGCTGATTGGCATTCCCGGCTGGTATCTGTGGCGCTGGCGTAAAAATAAGAAAGCCGCCAACGCAACAACGCCAAACATTGACTAACAATGTAAACCCACAAAAAAGAAGCCGCCTTATAAAGCGGCTCCTTTTTTGTTAACGTAAGCTGTAAAGTAAGCGAATAGCGTTCAATTCATCTCCAGCAGGGAAAGTCCATTTCGTCTCCGCTAGGGGGGATTTTTATAAGTACGGTGTAACAATCCCACGATTCAGATCGCAATACGGACACACCACGCTATAATTTAGGCATGGCAACTGGAAACACTCTCACTCATCTCGATGACCAAGGCAATGCGACCATGGTTGACGTTGGTCATAAGCCCGTAACAGAGCGCGTGGCAATCGCAAAAGGCGAAATCCACATGCTGCCAGAAACGCTGGATATTATTCTGGCTGGCAACATCAAAAAAGGGGATGTGTTTACCATTGCGCAACTGGCGGGCGTCTTAGCGGCCAAACGCACGGCTGATCTTATCCCGCTCTGCCATCCACTGCCGTTGAACGTTATCGACGTCAAACTTGCGGCAGCCCCCGCAGACGCAGGCTGGTTTGGGCTTGAAATCACCGCTTTAGTAAGAACTTCGGGTAAAACCGGCGTCGAGATGGAAGCGCTGACCGCCGTTAGCGTGGCGGCTCTGACCGTTTACGACATGGCCAAAGCCGTTGAAAAAACAATGTCTATTACCAATTTGCGCCTCGTAGAAAAACGCGGCGGGCAAAGCGGTGATGTAATAAACGAATAACAAACGCACTGCGTTGCTAATTCCACCATGGGATTAGCAACCGCAATTGCAATCTTTCCGCTGATGAAAATTACCCTCCTGCTCTTTGCAACCTTAAAATCCACAATTGGCAAAAATCGCGTTTCGATTGAGCTTGATCAAGGCGCCACGGTCAAGGACCTCAAGGCCGCCGTTGCCGCGCAATATCCGGCCACTGAACCGTACCTAGAAACAGTGCTCGTTTCTGTTGACCGCGAATACGCCTTTGACTACACCGTGTTAGAAGATGGCGCTGAAGTGGGCATGTTCCCGCCAGTGTCGGGCGGGAGCGGCGCAAAGCCAACCGTCTTCAAAATTACTGAAGATGAAATTGATCTGAACGAACTGACCGCCGCGATTACGCTGCCATCAACCGGTGCTGCTTGTATATTTTCTGGCATGGTGCGCGGTGAAACCAATCGCGATGGGTACGCCCCAGAAACTGACTTTTTAGAATACGAAGCGTACGTGCCAATGGCCGAAGCCAAAATGCAGCAAGTGGCCGATGAAATCCGTGAAAAGTGGGCCGTTGTAGAAGGCATCGCCATTGTGCAGCGCATTGGCAAACTGTATCCCGGCACGCCAACAGTGCTTATTGCTTGCACCGCAGGCCATCGCGATACGGGCGTGTTTGACGCCGCGCGTTATGGCATTGATCGTCTCAAAGAGATTGTGCCGGTCTGGAAAAAGGAAGTTGGCCCCGGTGGGCAAGCTTGGGTAGAGGGTGCGTATCACCCAACCGAAGCAGATGTAACGGGTAACGCATAGTCGGCATTGGGCTGACTTAACATGTTCCGCTGTGCTAACTGTGGCCGTGAATACGGCTTAGACCTAATTGCTTGGCGCTGTGCGCACTGCACCGGCCTGCTCAATATGACCGCCGCGCTTACGCTTGATCAAGCGCAAGTGACAGACGTCGCTTCCATGTGGCGCTATCGGCATACGTTTCCGCTAGACGCCAGCGTACAGCCAATCACGCTTGGGGAGGGCAATACGCCGCTTGTAAAAGTTGAGCTACCGCCGGCAACACCTGATGCTGCCAAGCCCCAGACTGTTTATCTAAAATGCGAATATCAAAACCCAACCGGTAGCCATTTAGACCGCGCCATGTCGGTTTTGGTTAGTCAAGCTGTGCAGCAGGGTGCTACTGACTTCACTGTGGCTTCAAGCGGAAACGCGGCAGTTTCACTTGGGCACTATTTGGCTGAAGCGGGCCAAACTGGCACCGCACATGTCCCAATCAATGCCGCGCTAGATAAGTTAGCCGCCGTGCCAGATGGCTTAAGTCTCAACGATACCGGTGGGCAATTCTCAAGCGCCTACGAAGCCGCTGAACAGCACGCCGATTCTGGCGCGTACTATGCATCTGTTGCGCATCATCCGCTTGCGCTCACGGCGTTGGCAACCATTGCCTATGAAATTGTTGCTGACTTAGGCCAAGCCCCAAGCGCGGTGGTTGCACCGGCAGGTCAAGGTAGCCTGCTACTAAGCCTATACCTTGGCTTCCAAGCATTATTGCAGGCCAAGCTGATTGCGAAAATGCCGCGCTTGCTAGGCGTCCAAACTGAGGCCGTTGCGCCGCTGTGGGCGGTCATGAATTACGGCTTCCAAGCCCTAAGCCTGATGGAAGAAAATGCCACGTTAGCCGTAGGGCTGCAAGTGATGGCCCCGGTACGCGGCGACTCGGTCATGAGCGCGTTACACGTAAGCCAAGGCGACTTAGCCACCGTCAACGAAATGCAAATTGAAGGCGGCCGCGTGATGTTTGAAAGAATCGGGCATCCGGTTGAATCGACTGCTGCCAGCGTGTGGTTTCCTATGCGGGCGATATTAAATTCTGAAGTTACCGGGCCGGTTGTTGCCATCCTAACTGGCAAGGACGGTTAGCGCGTTGTTAGGGGTAACCTTGCCGCGCATGCATTTGTTGCTTACAATACACATAGTTCCAGTCGTTACAATTAATATAATGGGCGACTGCAAAATCTAAATAAAAAAGAGAAACGAAAGAAATGACTATTACCCCAGCCCATCGTGCGATCTCTTGGTTCTACCAAGACCCGGGAAAAGTGGCTTATGACGTTGTTGAACGCGTCCGCCTCACCTTGTGGGATGCGCGCGTGATGAACTTCTGGTACAGCGCAGACAGCAAAAAAGCACCGTTCAAAGTGAGTGGTGAATTCAATGGTGCCCCGTCAGACATTAGCTGGCAACCTAGCAAATGGATGGTTGTGCGCGTGCAAGCGGAAGCAAGCAACCTTGTCAAAGCCCTTTCTTACGTGATTGGCGTAAAGCCAACCGTTCAATATACGGATGTAGACAACTACACAACTTATGAATGGCGCTTAACCGATGCCGATGACCGCTGGTTTGCGATTAGTGGCAACCCAGCTTACTCTAACGCAATCCGCTTGAACTAAGCCTAGCTAAAAATTGACGCCAACTGGCAGTCCTCTAAGTAGCATTTCAACTTGAAGATTGCTTAGACGGCTGCCAGTTTTGTTTTAAGGATTTATTTATGTCTTATAACCCAGAAAAAGACCTGCGCATTTATGCTGCAATGGTCAATGAATTTGAAAATTTTATTGGCTCAGACACGGTGTATTACCAAATGTCTGGCTTAGGTGCATTGGGATTTACCTTTCCTAAACTCACCGTAGCTGGGCTGCTATTTGCAAAAAACAAAGCGGAATTTTTCAGTGACCAGCTATCCACAAAGCAGCGCTCTGAATTAGCAGACCTGACCGCTAAACTAGAATCAATCCGCAAGCAACGCGCAACGGCTATTCAAAATAAAGCGCTCAAAGAGGCGTCTGCCCGGCTACGCTCTTGGAAATGGTACGTTGACGATGCCGTGTACAACCCGAGCAAGGCCGACCGCCACTACAACACAGAAGTCAACGCGCGCGTCTACCTGCACTATTTATTGGGTGAAATTGGCGACTCGCAAGCTGCTACTGAAATTGTAAAGGGGCTCAAACTAACCGATGACGCCTTCCGCACGATATTTGGCTCCAGTAAATTTACTTGGAAACCAGCCGCATTAGAGCCAGCGTTCCCCAAAGACCCGCACTGGTATTTATACGGCCGGCC
>JAHDBW010000074.1 GCA_020630175.1 Anaerolineales bacterium | reverse complement strand
TTAGCCGCTCTACGTTTTGCTTTTTTACGGGCCTTCTTCTCAGCCTTCGCAGCGTCTTTTTTAGAGGCTTTTTTTGCGGCTTTGAGCTTGGCTTTCTTACGGGCTTTGGCACCATTCTTTGGTGTGCCGCGTGCAGTTTTCTTTTTCTTGGGCGGGGCAGCAGCTGGTGGTGGCGTTTGTTCTGTAGGGGCGTCTTCTACCGGCGCTGGTGCCGCATCGACTTGAGGTTCATCTGTCATTCAATAGTCCTTAATTACGATAATTTACGCCAGAATGATAGTGTACGTTGCGCGTTGCGACTAGGGCAGCCAGTTGACTAAGCGGTTGCTTTGCGATTGAGCATGAAATCCCAAACCATCAGGCTGACTAACAAAATGCTCATCAGAATGATTTGCAGCATCACCACTTGATATAGCGAGTCGTGGAATAGCCAGAGCAGGACCACTTGCGCAACACCGCCCAGCGTCGCCATATAAGTCCCAAGATTAGCATCAGAAGATAAACGGTAGTTGATTACAACGTTGGCTAAGGCGTAGATCATGGTTGCAATTGCATACAGCCATAGCAGTGGGGCGATGGCTAAATAATCTGGGCCAAACAACACCAGCACAATCCACTCTGGAATAAAGACCGTTGCGCCAACAATGCCAACGGACACCAGTAAGACTAAACCGAGACCAATCCACAAGAGGTGGCGGTGCGATTCGCCTTTTTGATGTTTTTGCGCCACGATCGGGAACAAGGTTGTCACAACCGACCACGTTGCAAAAAACACGACGCGGCCAATCAGCGCGAGGGCCGCGTATTCACCGGCGGCGACGGGTTCAAAAAAGCGCTTCACGATGATGATGTCGCTATTGTTGATCAGAATTTGGCTCAATTGCACCACAATCACTGGCATGGCAAACGTTTTGATCGTTGTCTTTTCTGCGGTTGTGAGGGTGCCTTGTTTGGGTAAGTGCTTCCTTACGCCTAGTGCCACAATCCACGTTGCCACAAACGACAGCGTAATGCCGAGCACCGCGCCCCCAACAGACCAGCCCAGTGCCACAAATAATAGCCCCGCGCCCAAGCGCATGACCATCTCTGCGATATAGCTCCAAGACAAAATGCCAAAGCGAATTTGCCCCTGTAAGATGCCGCGGTCAATGCCCTGCGCAAAATACACGGGCAGCCCAACGCCTAGAATTACAAATGGCCAGAAGGATTGCGTATTGAAGAAGCGTTGCCAAATTGGCGCGCCACCGGCCACAAAGACAACCAAAGCCAAGCCAGAGAGCCACGCAAACCGGCCAAGCCACGTGCGCATGGCTTGTGATTTGTCTAGTGCGTTATCGGCATAATGGGCAGCGGCAAATTTTGCAGCCGTCATTTGGTAGGTCACGGTCACAAATGTCACCATCAGCATCAGCGTGACGATGAGGCTTAGATCTGAGAAGGCAGCAGGGCCTAACCAGCGCCCCAAAATTAGATTGAAGAGGTAGTTGCCAGCATTGACAACGGTCATACTCACAAAAAGAATCGCGCTACCGGAAAGCAGACTACCTTCGGTACTGTCTGATTTTTTTGGGAGAAAACGCGCTGTTGTGTTGCGCAGTTGGGCAAATAATGACATATAAAACTAGTCAGGCAAGATAAGCGCAGTTACCGTGTTGCTGAGCACTTGAGAGTCAAACGGTTGGGTAATACACCCGTTGGCACCAAGGTCAATGACTTGGTTGCTGGTGCCATCTTCGCCAACGGCCGTTAGCATCAGGACCGGGATATGGCTGATGCCGTCAGTTTTTCGTAAGTTGCGCAGAAAGTCGAAGCCGTCCATGACGGGCATATTGATGTCACAAACAATAAGATTGACGGCGTTTTCTGCTAAACAAGCTAACCCCTCTTGGCCATTGTTAGCGGTGAGGGTGTCATAACCATTGCGCTTTAGCACTAAGCGCAACATGTGCTGATTAACACGCGAGTCATCAATAATCAGAATGGTTGCCATGCGTCTACTCTAGCCTATTGCGGGAAGGTAACGGTCTTACTAACGGTGACGTTGAAATCTGCAATGTTGTTTTTGATGGTAAAGACGCGGTCGAATTTTGTGAGCTTAAGAATGCGCTGTGACACTTCAAGCGTGGGCCAAGTAAGGTTCACATCACCACTGCTTTGGCGCGCCCGTTTTAAGAGCGTGACTAAGGCGGCCATGCCAGCACTATCTAGAAACTTTACATCGCGTAAATCCACAATGAAGTTGACGTGCCCGGCACTAAGTAGGCCTTCAAATACTTCGCGCAGTTGGGGCGCGTTGAAGGCATCAATTCTATCGTTTAGAGAAACAACAATCGTTTCCATAAGAGTTCCTTACTGTAAAAAATGATCTGGCGTAAAACAGGGTGGGTTGCCATCCTGTTGCCATAATGTCTTGGCAACGTTGCTAGAGTTGCTTGGCTAAGTGCCAACAGTTGCCACCAGCAGTGCTGGTGTATTCCACCACATCCATCAGTTGGTTGACCAAAAAGATGCCGTAGCCTCTAATTTGGCCGTCTTCCAGATTTGGACGCGGCACGGCGTCTGGATCAAACGCTTCGCCTTGCTCACAAATATCGGCAATAAAATTACCGTCCGTTAGCGAAAGCGCTAGTTTGATCTTGCCGTTTTCAGCGTCTTTATAAGAATGGTCAATAATATTGGCGCAAATTTCATGGACGGCGAGCTGCAATTCATAAATGGTTGCTTCAATATCTGAGGTGCTTGTTAGTGCACTGAGTAGGCGCGTAATTGCGTCACCAACATGTACAAGCTCACTCATTTGGGCATTGAGTTCAACGTTGATTTGTTGGTTAGTCATGCGGCATTTCCTTTGATCACAACGAGGGTCTGATCATCCGTTTGGGCCGTATCCCCACTGAAATTGGTAACAGCCAGTTCCATTCGCTGATAAATCAGCTCTGCGCTAGCGTTGTGATCTGGATTGGCACCCCATTCGGCAATTTCAAATAAGATGTCATAGCCCATGAGTTCGCCCTTTTTATTTTCAGCTTCAGGGAACCCGTCAGTGATAATCATAAGCACATCACCAGCGTTTAGGATAAGCTCCTCTTGCTCCGCTAGCGTTGCCTCAAATACGCCAATTGGTACGCCTGTGGCTTCTAGCATGCGCGCTTTGCCATTTGCGGGGCAATACACAACCGGAGAGTGGCCGGCATTGGCATACTGAACTTTGCGCGTCTGGGTGTTGTAAGCCCCAACAAACATGGTGGCAAACATGCTAACGTCTGAAAAATCGTCGTAGAGCGAGTTGTTTACGGTTTCTAAGAGATCGAGCGGGCACACAGTTGCATCGCGGGCGGTCAGGTTGCGCACGGTGGTGCGTGACATTGCCATGAGCAGGGCAGCTGACATGCCTTTGCCAGATACGTCGCCCAGCGCGAAGACAAACTGCTGATCTTTCGCAACAAAATCGTAGAAATCCCCGCCAACCTCACGGGCCGAGGTAGAACCAGCGGCCAGGTCTAGACCAGTAATGTTGGGTACACCCTGTGGCAACAGGCTGTGTTGCACGCGGCGCGCAAGGTCTAGCTCAGACTGCATGCGTGCTTGCGCCAAAATCTGCTCATGCAGAATAATGCACTCTAATTGAGAGCTGATTTGCTCCCCAACAGCGAATGCTTTTTTGCGGTCTGGCGCCGAGAAGTTGCCGTGCTTTTTATTGACAACGCCCACCATGCCACGGATTTTTTTCTCCATCACAATTGGTGCGGCAATGATGGCATCGACATCGCCTAATAGCGGAAACTGCGTATCGTCTGAGGTAATCATCACATCGCGCCCGTGCACTTTGAGTGATGCATACCAGCGCATAATCAAGGCTTCATCCAGCGTGTTGTGCGGGAATTGATGCGTCGTGATATTTTCAGACGTCCGGCTCAGAACCAAGAACGAAGATTCAGAACGCAACAACTCTGACATTTGCCTGAGCGTAATGTTGATCAGATCATCTTCAGACAAAATGCTGCTGTAGGCCTGGGCGAGGTTATAGAGCGTGACAAGTTCATCTTGTCTGGCAACCAACTCGCCAGTGATCAGGTCAACGTCACTTTCTAGCTGGGCAATCTGATTTTGGAGCTGCGCGATGGTGTCTTCAGCAGACGTGGTTGTGTTCATATTCCATAGCCAACCATGGCATCGACTTCTGTCTCATAAATTTGGAAGGCGCGGTTGAGGCGTGTCAATTCAAAAATGATCTTGACGGGCTTAGATAGCTCGCATAAAACAACGTCACCATCTGTTTGGCGGCAGCGCTTCATGGCAGAGACCAAAGACGCGAGGGCAACGGAATCAATGAATTCAGTTTTTGAAAAATTGATCACGATGCGCGCGCCCGTGCTAGCAGATTTTTCCTCTAGCCATTCTGTTGCGGGCGTGGAGGTGTGGGCATCAAAACGTCCTTCAATCAAGAGGATGTGAACGCCACCTAACTCTTTTTCTGATAATTGCATAATCTAGTGCTTGTGATAAGTGTAACTGGAATACGGGTCCGGCTACGCCAGTTGTGTGCGATCAACAGTGGGTGGACCATTGCGATTTGGTTTCTGCATCAATAGGGTTTGCATGTGCAGCAAATACCAGTCCACAATTTCTGCGATTGGGATGCCGTGTGATGCAAGAAAATTTTGTTGCCCAATTGCGCGGCGATGGTCTGGGTTGTCAATGACGTTTGCGATGGCAGTTGCCAGGCTATCAACGTCTTCTGGTTCAAAGAATTCGCCGGTGTAGCCTTCTTCAGTAATGACTTCTGCAAAATCACCAATATTTGGCAGAATAACCGCTTTGCCGTAATCGCCTGCTTGGTGCAGCACGCCAGAGCTGCCGGTTGTGCTGGTGTATGGGAACACAACTGCGGCTGCTTCCCCAAAGATAATGGGCACATCTTCTTCTGCAACATAACCCGTAAAACGGATGTTGCTAACGTGCTTATATTGTTCAGCCACGCCTGCCAGATAGCCTTTCGCATTGGGACTATCAGAGCCAGCGATCACTAATTCAAGATCGGCGTTTGGTCGACGCTGCAATTTTTCAAAGGCTTCAATCAAGGGCTCGACTGTTTTATAAGTGCCAAATTTCCCAAAGGTCATAATTTGCATGGGGCCTTCGGGAAGTTCAAAAACGGGTTGATGAACAGTGTCATCAAAAGACCCGTGCGGTGCCAACACAATGTTGTCGGCTTTATATTTACTTTCTAAAATTTCAACGTATTTGGGAATAGTCAGTGCCACAAGTTCGGCGCGCAACAGCAATTTGGTTGCAATGTAGCCAAAACAACGCAATACGCGTTCGACAATGCCGTTGCCCGCATAGCCAGCAGATTTTAGGTCGACTGTTTCCATAATGTTGTGCAACAGCACAACCGTTGGAATATTCCACATCTGTAAGAGGGCGGGGGTTAGCAACCCAAGCGAGGCGCTGATCTTTTTACCACCAAAGGTTGCAAATTGCAGGTTGAAGAGCACCATATCGGGCTTCGTTTGGCGGGCTGTTTTTAGAATACGGGTTGCGTTATTGAGCGCATCAAACTCCCAGCAGGGAATGATGGTTGTTGGAATGCCCGAATCCGGCTCAAATGGCGGGTAGGCCTCACCATCAGGCAACGCATCTACATATAGTAGAACTTCTGAAACATCGTCAAACTTTTGGCGGAGCGCGTTTACAAAGTGGAAGCCATATTCATTTAGGCTGCCCGTGCCCGGCGGGAATGTTGTGACGACTGCGATGCGAAGTTTATCGCTAAGCATTCGCGTAGTCCCCTTGCATATCGTTGATCTTGATTTTGACCAAGTCACGTAAAAAGCGTTGCGCTTCTTTAATCGGATCAACCTTGGAGCCGGGTGCGTCAAACCATTGCACTGGGACTTCGGCCACTTTATAGCCAAGCTTATAAGCGAGATAGAGAATTTCTAGATCAAAGCTAAAGCCCATTAGCGTTTGTGCGGTGTGTAAACGGCGGGCCACATCACGCTTGTACAGCTTGAAGCCACACTGCGTGTCATGCACCTTAATCCGGAAAACGTTGCGCACAATTGTGTTCAGCCCATTGCTAAACAATTGGCGTGAAAGACTTTTATTTTCAACTTCGGCCCCTTCAGCGGCGCGCGACCCCACGGCAATGTCAAAACCATCATTTTTGATTTTTTCTAACAAGCGTGAAATTTCTTGAATCGGCGTCGAATTATCGGCATCAGAAAATAATAAGTAATTCCCTTTTGCGGCTAACATGCCGCGCTGCACTGCACGGCCTTTGCCGCCGTTTTGCTCAGCGACCAAGACATGCATATTGACTAAGCCTAACGCTTCACACAAGTGCACAGTTGAGTCTGTAGAGCCGTCATCGGCAATAATCAACTCCCACGGGGTGTCGAGTTCAACCATGTAGGCTGCAATCGCGCCGATGGTTGGCACAATGCGCTCTTCTTCGTTATAAGCAGGGATAACAATGGATATTTCTGGTTGACTGGTTAGTGGGGTTGTCTTCCAGTGTTCATATGCTTGATATGACATAGTAACCGTTCCTCAAAGGAAAATATTGTATAAAACTGACGCGTAAGAAAACGGGCGTCTAAAACTAACTCTTAAGTTTTCCAACTTAATACGCATCTCTAACTAAACAATAACATTAATGGCAAGACATCTTAATTAAGAGTATCTTGTGGCAAGAATAAAGCGATTTTGCTGAAGTTCGCATCTGTGCAATCGCTAATGCGCGACCTTTGTTGTAACAAAAATACAGATTAATAACTCAATCAACTTAACTCAGAACTAATGACGCACTTCAATAGGCTTGCAATAAATAGACCAAGATATTGAGGACTTAATACAGCAGCCCGCAACTGTTGGGAATTACAGCAAATCTTAATCAAAATAGCCCGATTTCTAAGCAGAAAGCGGGCTATTTGGGGATGCAGGTTGAAATGCCAACAAAAGGTTGGCCTAGGTTTAGGAAGATTCGGTCTTTGTAAAGGCAACGGCTTGGATTTGCCGCCAATAGCGTGACGCACGTTTTAGATCGCGGTCTTGGTCGATTTTTACAAAAGGCTCGGGGGTGAGGCGTTCAACCGCAAAGCCTTTTTCCGATAGACGTTGGCAGTGCTGCTGAAAACGTGGACTAACGCTGTCTACTGTAACAATCGTATTGGTATTGTGCGCCTGCGCAAACGCGCTGAGCACGTCTACTGGATGTCCGCGCTGAATTTCCACGGGAAGTTCAAGTAAACATTCATAGACGAAGGCAATCCGCTTCAAACTCAGCTGATTGCGGGCCAGCATAGCCGTGTCCCAAACATATAGCGCTGGGGCGTTTGGATATTGGCGCAGCGCCGGTTGGGTTGGGCTAAGGTGATCCCCAAACACCCAAACGATAGGTTGTTTATTCATGATAGTGTGGCCGCTGCCGCCGCTTTCCTTTTTTCGTTGTTTTTTGTGGACGTTTAGGTTGGGGCGGCAAATTTGGAAAAAGACGCGCCGCTAATGTCTCATAAGACGCATCAAAAATGGCGTGTCCGGCTTCTCCGGTTCTGTCATAGTACTGTTTGCCGCTGTACTTGTGTAAGTTGTCTAAGTTGAAAAAATACGGCTTGTGACTAAACGTGCTGGCAACCCATTGCCAAGACAAATTGTTACTGGCTGGGTCGCCATCAAGTAAATGTTGTAAAAACCAGCGCGCCCCAGCTTGCCATTTGATGCGACGCCAATGCACTACGTACGCCGCTAACCACATACGCGCATGATTATGCAAGTAGCCTGTCGCATAAAGCTCTTGAATAAACGCATCCATCGCGGTGACGCCAGTTGCTGCATTCAGAATATCAGCGGGCAACTGATCCGCATAATCTTGGGCAGTGAAGCCAGTTTTGTACGGCTCAAGATCATCCCAGATTGAGACGCCTTCTTTGGCATAGACATGCTGGAAATAGTCACGATAGGCCAGCTCAAACACAAACTTATTGGCGTCAGCCCGTGGATTGTCTGACAGGGTTAGGGCGTAGTCACGGACTTCTGTCAGTGATAGAGCACCATGCCGAATGTAGGGCGAAAGCCGTGAGACTGCGCCGTCTAAGGCGTTGCGTGATGCGCCATAAGCCTTGGGATCGATTTGCTGTAACAGCGCCAACCCCGCCTGACGGCCGCCCCGCATGCCGGAGATAGCGTCGTCACGTTGAGCGGCGTCTGGAAATTGGTCTCGTAAGTAGTCAATCAACTCAGCACGAGTTTTGAATGCGCGTTGCATTGGTGGATTGTTCATGGTGTTTGGGTAGTCTGGGTAGTGCGGCGGCGACGGCAGCGTTCACTGCAATATTTGATCTCGTGCCAATTGCGTTCCCACTTCTTCCGCCAAGTAAACGGGCGGACACAAACTGGGCACACTTTGGTGGGTAAGTCTGACTTTTTGCGTTGTTTTGCCATATCAGAGCGTTTCAAGGAATTGCTGGGCTTCTCTTGTCACAATCGCGCGTTCTGCGGCATCAAGATGCCGCAATGCCAGCACGTTGGGTCCCATGCGCGGGTTGGCACGCAATACGGCCTCATGTTCAATTAGAAAGTTCCAATACATCAGGTTGAACGGACAGGCCGTCTCGCCGTGGCGCTGCTTTGGCTTGAACTTACAACTGCCGCAGAAATCACTCATCTTATTGATATAGTTGGCTGAGGCAATATAAGGCTTTGTGGCTGTAATACCGCCGTCGGCATTTAGCCCCATACCAATCACGTTGGGATACATCACCCAATCGTAGGCATCAATGTAGAGCGACATAAACCAATCGTTCACTTCGGCGGGATCGATGCCGGCCAGGACGCAGAAATTACACAGCACCATTAGGCGCTCAATGTGATGGTTGAACCCTGTCCGTAGCACGCGTTTGATGACAGTCTGCATGCAGTGCATGTCCGTTTCACCAGACCAAAAGAACTCTGGGACAGGGCGGTTGACTTGCCAATGATTCTTGGTGCGCATGCCCGGCATTTGCCGCCAATACTGCCACCACACAAATTCACGCCAGCCGACAATTTGGCGCACAAACCCTTCAACAGAGTTCAGCCGCACATGCCCCGCCTGATAGCGTTCGATGGCGGCTGCAACCATTTCCATTGGCGCTAACAATCCTAAATTCATATAAGGAGAGAGCACTGAGTGATACAGCGTATCCTCGTTGGTGGTCATGGCGTCTTCATATGGGCCAAATAAATCCAAGCGATGTGCTAAAAAGTCAGCAAAGGCTGCTTGGGCATCGGCGCGGGTAACAGCTAAGTTGAAGTCGGTTGCGCTGCCAACTGCGGTTTCAATGTTGGCAACGTCTGCGATGGCTTGCAGGGTAATGGCATCAGCGGTAAAGGTTGGAATTGGCGGGCAAGTATGCTGCTTGGGTAGCGTCTCGCGGTTTAGCTTGTCGTAGTTCCAAGCACCGCCGGTTGGGCTGCCATCAGGCTCAATTAGTAAATTGAAGTGTTTGCGCATCTTACGATAGAAGTACTCCATCAGATAGCGCTTGTCTGGCACGGGGTTGGGGTATGGATCAAACTGGCTAGTTAGAAATTGGGTGTTTGGCAATACCGTTACCGGTAGCGCGAGATGCGCTGCGGCTTTGTGCGTTTGCCACTGTCGCAATCCATAGTGTGATGCTGCCATCGTCAATAGTTGCGTCGGTGCGTAGTCTGCACAGTGGGCTGCTAGGCCGCTGGCAACATCATCCGCTTGCCGGTAATCCACTTGATACCCTTTGGCGCGTAGTTCGGCTGCATAATGCCGGCCAGCCGCCATAATTAACGCCAAGCGTTTGCGATGGTAAGGCAGGCGGCGTTGCGCTTTACGGCTTTCAATCAGCACAACTGTAACCTCAGCAACGGCGGCCATTTCAAGGGCGTGGCGCAGTGCCTGATGTTCAGCGAGCAGCTGATCCTCTAATATCCAGACTGAAATAGACATACTTAAGAGTGTATCGCTTCAGGTGCCAAGCAACGATGGCTTACCCCACAAACTTAAGCTACCGTGCTATGCTATGCATGCATTATTGACCACTGGTTTTATACTGCTTTGAACTCATGAAAGATCACGAACTGATTACAGACTTTTTAGTGTCCGGGCGCGAATTATTTGATTCGGCGCTAGCGTTTATCCCGCTGGAAACGCCGGAAGCCCTAGACACAACGTTGCCGCACTTTAAACTGGTGTGGGAAGGTGAAGAATTTGGCTGGCTGGCGCTCACTGAAGAAGTGGCCGGACGTGATCCTTATAAAACCTCAACCCGCCTGCGCTGGTATGGCAATGTTCTCAGCAAAGCCTTGGGTGGCCATATTTTGGCCGAACGGCTTGGCGAAGAGTTGATGATGAGCTGGAACGAACTGCGCTTCATGTATAACGTGACGCAAAAGGTTGCCCAGACCACAGAGCTTGAGTCAATTTTCAAGTCGCTGGTGGAATTGTTGCGTGATACGTTTGGTGCAGAAGCGGCTGTAATCTCTCAGCCCGGTGGTAATGCCAAAAATATCTCGATTGGTACTGATGGGCGCTTGTCAGACTTACGTGTGACGCGCATGATCAATCGGTTGGCAATGCACCAAGAGACCGTGTTAGTCAATAACACTGAAGACACGCTGGAGTTTGTGCCAGACGGCTTATTAGACTCAATGCTGGCTGTGAATATTGAATCGCAGGTGGCCTCCTCTTGTGTGATTGCAGTCTTTACTTATACAAAGCCCGGCGGCAAAACTGAAAAGCAAAAACGGTCTGAGGCGTTTGGTTCAACCCACCGCCTAACGCTAGAAGCTGTCTCTGAGTTGATTGGCGCACTGATTGATAATGCGGAACTGCATCGGCGTGAAGCCAAGAGTGTGCGCTTTCAGGCCCAGATTGAAATTGCGGCTGCCATTCAAAAAAGCCTCCTCCCCGCAAAGCTGCCGGTAATTCCGGGCTATGAAATTGCTGCTGGTACAAAGCCGGTGGGGCAGGTTGGCGGTGATTTCTTTGACGTCTTTGAAATGCCAAGCGGCCACATCGCCTTAATTGTGGCGGATGTGGCTGGTAAAGGCGTGCCAGCGGCCATGTTGACATCTAGCCTGCGGATTGTGTTACGCAGCCAGATGGAGCATAGCCATTTTCCAGCAAATATCTTATTAGATGCAAACCGCGTGCTCTATCCTGATATGAGCCGCGTTGACTTATTTGCGACCGTGTTCTTGGCTGTTTTTCATCCTGAAACGGGCCAAATCACTTGGGCAAACGCGGGGCACTCCCCGGCGCTATGGTATCGGGCTAAGACCGGTGAAGAACGCTGGTTGATGGGAACTTCGTTGCCGCTTGGGATTTATGAAGAAATTCAGACTGACTATCATGCCGGTCACTTTGGCGGGCGCGATGTGTTGTGCGTGTATTCAGATGGTCTTTCTGAAGCAGAGACGGCCGATGGGCGTTTCTTTGGTAAGCAGGGCGTTGCAGAAACGCTAAAGCTGATTCCAGGCTTGCCTTTAGAAGTTACAAAGCGCTTTCTATTAGATGTTGTCAATACTTACGGCTTTCATCAACAGTCTGGTGATGATCAGACGCTATTGTTGATGGGTCCCGAGGTGAAAAATGATGACAGGATCTACACCAATTTCTCGCTGCCATCGACAGTTAAGCATTTGCAAGAGTTGCGCGAACTTTTCAATAGCCATGTTAGCCAGTACGATCCAGAACTCATCAAGACGCGCTGGTATCAAGAGGCAGAGTTGGCATTGCAGGAGTTAGCCTCCAATATTATTGAGCACGCGTACGAATATAGACCGGGTTTGTTGACGGGTCTCTTTACAATATCCGCTGAACGCCTTACTATTGACTTCGTTGATGCGGGCAAACAGTTTACTGGAAGCCTATGTGACCTTGAACCACTAGAGGATAACTTGCTTACCGAAGGTGGCTTTGGTCTACACATCATTAAACAAACAATGGATGGGTGTAATGTGCAGCGCTTAGGCTCTGGCCTAAACTACTGGCACTTACAAAAGAATATTGCCACGCAATAAAAAAGGTTTTGGACTTAGATGGATCTTTCTTTCGATAAAGTAACAAATGCGCAAACAGTTTTGCATGTTGATGGGCGTTTGGATATTGAAACTGCAGCAAAGTTAAAGGCGATGTCACGCAAGCTGATTGATGATGGCACACGCGAGCTTATTATTGACCTACAAGGCGTCTCATTTGTAGACTCTTCTGGTCTTTCAGCTGTTGTTTCAGCACTAAAATACATTCGTGAACGCGAAGGCCAACTGAAGCTGGCGGCTGTGGGTGATCAACCTCGCACAGCGCTTACGCTCACGTTGCTAGACCGCATCTTAGACATTTATCCGTCTGTAGAAGCTGCAACCCTCGCTAACTAGCTGTTTCGTCAATAGAAATGAAAAAAGCCGCATCGTTTCGCATGCGGCTTTTTTGTTTAATCACAACAGTGTTTGGTTGCGGAGTCTAATTAGTCATCCTTACCTTGGCTAAAGAGAGCTTCCCATTCGGCAACTTCATTCGCTGAGAGTTTTACGTCGCTCTTATCGCCGCCACGCCCTAACCCTAATTTATGGTTGCGCATATCCTGCGCAAATTTGGCAGAGTCGCGATGTTGGCAGCGCTTATACTTTGCTTCACGCTTGATGGCATTGTCGCTAGTGACAACAATCAGGCCGTTTGGGTTTTGCGCTTTATAAATGCGGTCGATGATGATGTCATCTGCTGAGACGCCAGCGGAGGCAAATAAGACCTTCAAATTGGGCGTACTTAGCAAGCGTGACGTACCGCCAGGCATTCCGCAGTCAAAAACAACAGTGCCTTTTTTCTTGGCACCAATCAAATAGCCGCGCAACATGGCCACTAGCTCTGCTTCTTTAGCGCTAGACTGCATTGAAATAGAATTGACTTTACCAATTAGGTTGTGTCCATCAATAAGGAAAGGCATGCGTCAATTATACGTTGCTTGACGCTCACAACAGGTCAGGTATTATAAATTCAGGAGAAGTTATTGAATGTTATCGCGCCGTTTATTGTTTTATTTAGTGCTGAATGTGATTGTCTCAGTGACATCAGTCTTGGTGACCCTCTGGTTTTGGAACCGTGGCACAAGCCGCCAAATTGCTGAGGTTGCCCCAACAGTGGTTGCCATTGCACCGGTTGAAGATAATGTCGTAACAGTCCCGCCAACGCTAACCCCAGTTGCCGGGGCGCAAGACCAAAATGCGCAGGGTCAGCCGGTGCATGAAATTGCATCCGGTGAAACGCTGGGGCAGATTGCGGCAAGCTATGAAGTTGCGGTTGCCGATATTGTGGCCGCCAACAACATGAATAGCGAAAATGACATTCTAAATGTGGGGCAGAAGTTGCTCATCCCGGTGGCTACCGCCGTGCCAGAGCAAGTTGCATCCTTAGCGTTGCCAACCTCAGCTGTTGTAGAGCTAGCAACCTTGCCGCCGCCAAACCTTGATGCAAATGTCACCATTCAGTCGATTGTTGACTTGGGTATTCCTTCAACTGAAGCGGTTGAAATTGTGGCACCCAGTGATGACGCGAGCCCAATCCCAATGGGCGGCTGGAAAATCATTGGCTCTAACGGACGAGAATTTACATTCCCAGAATATACGTTATACGCCAGCGGCAAAGTAAAAATCTATAGTGGCGCTGGTCTAAACACGGCAACTGATTTGTATTGGAACCAAACGAGCGCAATTTGGTCGTCTGGGGATTCGCTGAATTTGGTTGACCCAGATGGCAATACCCGTGCAACGTATACTGTTCCGTAACCAATGCGTAAATTTGAATCGCCCTTAGATAGAAGCCTGCGTGAGGCAAGAGAGCGGGGCGACTTTGATGATTTGCCACAGCATGGCAAGCCAATCAAGGTCAAAGTGAATCCGCTAACCGGTGATATTGCTCAGCAGTTGCTAGACGATGCAGAGTGTGATCCGCCTTGGCTTGAAGCGCAGCGCGAACTAGACTATTTGCTGGGAGAAGCGCGCCAGATCTTTTTGCGCTCATTACGTAGCATCAATCAGCAGCGGGCGGCACTAGCAACGGCAGAGCCAACGCTGCGCGCCGAACGCCAGATAAATATCAATCAACGGGCCGAACGCGCACACAACCGTTTTGCTGAGGCCATTGCAGCCATCAACAAAAAAATCTTTGACTACAACCTAATCGCGCCGGATTTGCAAATTCAGCGCCTCAAAATTGATTTGGACACAGAAATTCAAACGCTAACAGCACAGGCTGCGACCTAACGTATGGCTCAAGCACTCTACTTAAAATGGCGTCCCACTGGCTTTGCCGATGTCTTTGGGCAAGACCATGTTATTACGACCATCCGCAACGCGCTGGCCTTAGGGCGCACTTCGCATGCGTATCTATTTGCCGGTCCGCGTGGTACCGGTAAAACAACCAGCGCGCGCTTGTTAGCCAAGGCGCTCAACTGTACGTATGAAGATGCCGCGCAGCGCCCCTGTAATGAATGTGCCCACTGTGTGGCTGTCAATGAGGGCCGCTTCTTAGACCTCATTGAAATTGATGCGGCCTCAAATACAAGCGTTGAAGACGTGCGCGACTTGCGCGAGAAGATCAACTTTGCCCCCAATGAGGGGCAATACAAGGTCTATATTATTGATGAAGTGCATATGCTCTCCAATGCGGCCTTCAACGCGTTGCTCAAAACGCTAGAAGAGCCTCCACCGCATGCAGTGTTTGTTTTAGCAACAACCGAAGCGCATAAATTGCCAACAACTGTCACCAGCCGTTGCCAGCGCTATACGTTCCGCCGCATTCCGCTTAGCGATATTGTGCAGCGCTTACGCATTATTGTGGATAGTGAAGGCTTTAGCGTGGAGCCTGCCGTTTTGGAAATGGTAGCCCGCCACGCCACAGGCAGCTTGCGTGATGGGATTAGCCTGCTTGACCAGCTGATTGTCTCGCCAGATGAAACGGTTACAGTTGCCCGTGCGCAATCTGTACTAGGGACATCTAATGACAAAGCGATCCGCGAAATTGTTGAGGCAATTGCCAATCATGATACGGCGGCTGGTCTAGAGCAGATCAACCAAGCGTTAGACACAGGCACAGACCCGCGTCAGTTTGCGCAACAGGTCACGGATTGGTTCCGGAGCATGATGCTTATCAAGCTGGGTGGTGGCACACAATTAGAAGTTACCGAAGAAGTGCAAGGGCAAATGAAGACGCTCTCTGAGCGGTTTGAAGCACGGCAAATTCTGCAAGCGGTGCGTAAATTTGACGAAGCGGCTCGGGATCGGCGGGGCGGTTGGCTGCGGCAGTTGCCATTAGAGCTAGCGTTTCTCAACACGGTTGGGTATGAAGCCGCAGTTGCTCCGGCAGCTGCGACAGCCGTTGCGCCTGCAACACAGGCTGCGCCTAAAGCTGCGCCAGTTCAAACGCCGCCAACAGGCGGGCCAAAACCTGCACCAGAAGCGCCGCCGCCTGCAACGCCTGCGCCAAAAACAGCGGGCAACTTAACCTTTGCGGCAGTTGTGCAAAAGTGGCCGCAAGTTGTGGGCATGAGCCGTACAAAACATCACACGCTACCTGCGTTGCTCGCTTGGGGCAGGCCGCTCGCTTTAGAAGGGACGCGGCTGGCAATTGCATTTCAAAAAACATTTGCGCGCGACAAAATGGATACGCCTGAAATGAATGGGTATCTGTCAGCAGCAGTGACGGATGTGTTAGGGCAGTCCCTTGACATTGTCTACGTGGTCAAAGAAGATTTGGGCGACCAAACCCAAATGCCAAATATCAAAGATGATGGCGTCGTTGCAATGGGCGTCAAGTTGGGTGGTAAACCGCGCGAGCGTTCCACGGGCAGTGGGTAAATTAATAAAATAACCATTAGTATGGTGAGTTGAAAATTATGAAAAACAATATGATGAAGCAAATGATGCAAATGCAGCAGCAAATGAAAACTGCGCAAGAAGAGCTCGCAGCACAGACAATCAAAGTCTCGTCTGGCGGCGGGGCGGTTGAAATTGAAATCTCTGGTGCCCAACGGATTCAAAATGTGATGGTTTCCGCAGAATTGCTTGAAAGTGGCGATACCGAAATGGTTGGCGATATTTTAGTTGCTGCCATCAACGAAGCGATTGAAAAATCACAAGAAATGGCCGCTGACAAATTGGGTGCGCTCACAGGCGGTTTAGGCTTACCGGGCTTCTAATGCGCAGTGCTGCTACGCCAGTTCCCGTTCAGCGGGTCATTGAAGAATTTTCACGTTTGCCAGGCGTGGGGCCAAAATCCGCCTCGCGCTTAGCCTTCTATCTGTTGCGGTCTAAGGGCGATCAAACCGAAGCCTTAGCGAATGCGTTGCTAGAAATGAAGCTGCGGACGCGCTTTTGCTCGACCTGTTTCAATATCACGATTGATGAGCTCGATCCGTGCGCAGTTTGCCGTGATGAGCAGCGCAGTCCAGAATTATTGTGTGTTGTTGAAGATCCGCTAGATGTCATCGCATTAGACCGAACTGGCTTGTTCAAAGGGCGTTATCACGTTCTACATGGGGCGCTATCGCCAGTGGATGGCGTTGGGCCGGAAGATCTGAAAATCAAAGAACTGTTGACACGCGTACAGCAGGGCGGTTTCAAAGAAATTATCATTGCGACCAATCCGAATTTGAGTGGGCAAGCCACGGCGATGTATCTCAATCAGCATTTGGTGCAGTTGGGTGTCAAAGTAACGCGTCCAGCGCAAGGTCTGCCGGTTGGTGGTGATTTGGAATATGCCGATGAAACCACACTCGCACGCGCCTTAGAAGGGCGCACCTCAATGTAATTTCCTAATATCCGGACATTGGCCAAAAACCCTTGCGGAACTGTAGGATGGTGTTATTATCTTGCAGCTCGGGAAACACA
>JAHDBW010000402.1 GCA_020630175.1 Anaerolineales bacterium | reverse complement strand
CTATACGGCTGTTGCTGCTCTTCTAGCGTCACTAGTCCCATTTTGCTGAGCAGGCCAAAATCTGCTGAAAGCAAGCGCCCCGGTCGCACGTTGAGCTGTTCGTGCCACACGCTATAGCTGCCAAGTTGGCCATCGCGCCGAAAATAGTAGCCAGTGAGCGGGTGTGTGAGTACAACCAACGCCGTATCTAGATCCGGGAAACCGGGAAATTCAAGCGGCAAATCGGCAGGCTGCTCTAGAGTTAAGCTAAGTGGTGCCCAGTCTGATTTAGTTTGGACGTTGTAGCGCGTAAAGCGATTTTCGTCTGTATCAAACACACAATCAAAATCAATTTTGCCTTTGTACCACGGTAAGTTCCAAAAATGATGCGGTACAAATAGGCTCCATGTATCAAGCGTGGTGCCTAGAAACCAGACGCAGTTCTCGCCCGTTTGCGTGTCTTGAACATAGATACGGTAGTTGGTTTGGCCGATGGTGACGCGTGGTAAGGGAAATACCGCCGACGTAAAATCTACATCGATAAACGGTACAACCGAAATCAATGCTTTTTCAACACCGTCAATTTCAATCGTGTTGAGCATAAATCGTGGATCAATAAGCCCCTCAAAACGGTCAGGATCTACCGCGTATGTCACAATCGAAAAATGCTGCAACTTACACGTCACATCAATCCCAGACGGTGCCGGACGCGGTACTAAGTGATCAGTTAATGTTAGCGATGTCTTCATTGCGTAGTGCCTTGCGCAAACTTTGTTGCCCAGTCTTGAATTTGAGTGATTGTAACGGTCGCACCACCGCAAACCACCACCAACACAGTTTGGTACGCCGCGAGTTCTGGTACGTTTTCATACACAGCCGCCAAACTGGCCCCGCAAGCCGGTTCTACTAACACGCGCTGATCGGTTAGAAACTGAGCGCAAGCTGCAACTGCGCTAGCATCTGAAACAGTAATACTTTGAATTGGATGGTGTGCGGCCAACGCAAACGCCTGCTGGCAAACTTGCTTGGCGCCCAATGATTTCGCCACACTATCGATTGTCGTCAGTTGCACCCGTTCACCGGCTTGCAAAGACTGCTGATACGACGCCGCACCTTCCGTTTCCACAGCCAGTACAGGCACATCGTTCCAGCCATTGCGCTGCAATCCGGCCACAATGCCAGACAGCAACCCACCGCCGCCCACCGACAAAATCACCACGTCTGGTTTTTCACCAGCAGCATGAACTTCGTCAATTAGCGTCGCGTGCCCTTCCCAGAGCAGCGGATTGTCAAAGGGGTGCAGAAAGGCGTCCGTTTCCTTGACCATTGTCAACGCTAAGGCGTTGGCTTCTTGCCAAGTTTCGCCGTGCACAATGACGGTTGCCTGCTCTTGTTGGAGCAAATCACGCGCAGTTTGCGGCGTGCTTTCTGGCACAATCACCGTCACAGGAATGCCAAGCACTCGCCCCGCATATGCCACGGCCAGCCCGGCATTCCCACCGGACGATGAAATAAAACGCGTAGCACCTTGCGCAGCGTAGGTCTCACACGCGTGCCCAATGCCACGCAGCTTGAAAGAGCCAGACGGCTGCCAAGCATCCATTTTGAGCAAGACCTTACGATTGACGCGCTGGCTGAGCGCTTGCGATTTAATAAGCGGCGTATTGATGTGTAATGTCATGATGTCTGCTGATTTTAGAGGAGAGCAGGTAGAATTGGAACGAACAACAAAAACTCAGCGCCTGTGCGTTGAACACTTTCGCCTAAATAGACTTTTCATGTACAACTCGTTTTTCAAACCATTGCTTTTCAACCTTGATGCAGAACGTGCCCACCACGCTACCTTGCGCGCGCTAAAAACAGCACAGGCCGTGCCAGATTCACTCAAATTACTGCGGGGCATGTACATGACCAACCGTGATGATTTAGCAGTTACCGTGGCTGGGCTAACCTTCAAAAATCCAGTGGGGATTGCGGCTGGGTTTGATAAAGAAGCCGTTGCCGTGCGCGGTTTAGAGGCACTTGGCGTTTCCCATGTTGAAATCGGCACGCTGACGCGCATCCCGCAAAAGGGCAATCCTAAGCCGCGCATTTTTCGGTTGCCGGAAGATGAAGGCGTGATCAATCGCATGGGCTTCCCAAACGATGGTGTCGATGCCGCCCTGCCGCGCCTCAAAGCGCTCAAGAAAGATAAGCCGGACATTGTGTTAGGCGTCAACATTGGCAAAGGCAAAGACACGCCGCTAGAAAATGCCATCGATGA
The DNA here is from genome assembly GCA_020630175.1 of Anaerolineales bacterium. Classification (GTDB taxonomy): domain Bacteria; phylum Chloroflexota; class Anaerolineae; order Anaerolineales; family UBA6668; genus JAHDIM01. Next base: position 453 of record JAHDBW010000402.1, on the reverse strand, counting down.
CTATCGTGAATTACTGCAACTGGTGCATGACTACGCCGACTACATTGCCGTCAACATTAGCTCGCCCAACACAGTTGGCTTGCGCAAATTGCAAGGCAAAGCGTTCCTACAAAGCTTGGTTAGTGACCTGATGGCCGAACGCGCCAAGCTCTGTCCAGACAAACCGCTCTTCGTCAAAATTGCGCCAGATCTAACTGAGCAAGAGCTCGATGATATTTTGGATGTGTTGGTCAGTAACAACGTCAGCGGCGTGATCGCAACGAACACAACCATTGGCCGCGACGGCTTGAAAAGCGCCAATCAAACTGAAAAAGGCGGCCTGAGCGGTGCACCTGTACGTGCCAAATCGACTGAAGTTATTCGGAAGATTGCCGCCAAAACAAATGGGGCTTTACCCATTATCGGCGTCGGCGGCATTGATAGCGCGGAAGCTGCGCAAGAAAAATTAGATGC
>JAHDBW010000401.1 GCA_020630175.1 Anaerolineales bacterium | reverse complement strand
CCCCTCTGGGAGATGACCTATCGATAACCACTCAAAAATTGTCGACTTGCACCCAATAAGGTACAGTTACAAAACGTTATGCCTAGCCCTGCCCAAACGCTTCAATTTCGCTATAACTGGCGCCATTACCAACAGCGCGTGCTGGATCTCTTGCCGCACCATATTATCGATCGGCGTTTGCATATTGTGGCGGCACCGGGCGCAGGCAAAACCACGTTAGGCCTTGAAGTCTTTCGGCAATTGGATCAACGCTGTCTAGTACTTTCCCCCACGCGCATTATTCGGGATCAGTGGATCTCGCGCCTTGAGGATTTTGTGCCACCCAATGCGCAATTCCCGCCAGTCTGGACCAGCACCCACTTAGACACACCAGCTTTTTTTACCTCGATTACGTATCAGGCGCTACACACAAAGTTCCGCGAAATTGGCCCAGACGTTGATACCGATGCCTTGCCACGCGCCACGCCCGCCCTCAATAAAGAAGAGCTAGCGCAGTTTATTGCGCGTTTCAAAGCCGCTGGCTTCAAGACGCTCATTCTAGATGAAGCCCATCACTTACGCAGCGCGTGGTGGCAAGCGCTCAACGAGATTGTCGAAGGCATTCCAGACTTGCAGCTAGTTAGCCTGACCGCCACGCCACCATTGGACGTCACCAATAGCGAGTGGAAACGCTATCAAGCGCTTTGCGGCCCGATCGATGAAGAAATTTCGATTCCAGAACTCGTCAAAGATGGCGTGCTGTGCCCGCATCAGGATTACATCTGGATTGCAGAAACGACCGCGCTCGAAACCAAAGCCGTGCAAGATTATGACGTACTGGTGACCGAAACGCTCGAGTCCTTAGCCGACTCGCGCCTGTTGCAGGATGCGGTATTGCGCAACCCGCTATTGCAAAGCCCTGAAGCCGATCTAGCATTATTTGGTCAAAAATTGCCGACGGTTATTGCCTGCTTAGCCTATTTACAGAGCGCCGAACGCGACTTACCGCTAGCGCCGCTGGCCTTATTAGGCATCACAGCCGCTGATTTACCGGTGCTAAACCGTGAGCAATGGCAGCTGATTCTTGCTGAATTTTTCTTTGGTAACACCTTTGCGCTGTCTGCCGCTGAGAAACCGTATCAGAAGCTGCTCGTTAAGCAGTTCCGTGAGGATAAGCTCCTGTATCGGCGTACCTTACGGTTGACCGCCAGCAAGCCCATTGAAAACCTGATAGCGGGCAGCATCAAGAAAGTATCAGCCTGTGGGCAAATCTATCAGGTAGAGCGGCAGTCGCGCCAAGACAGTCTGCGCATGGTAATTCTGACCGACTTTATTCGGGATGATCATCTAGACAATGCCGTCATTGCCAACCGCGATTCGCTGGGGGCGTGGCCAATTCTCAAATTGCTAGCTGCCAAACATACCGTCCATCAAGCCGACTTTGCCCTTATTAGCGGGCGCTTGGCGCTATTACACGCTGACCAGTTGCCAGCCTTACAAGCACTGCTGCCTGATGTGGAAGTGATAAGCAAACAGTTTGTCGCTGAACTGCCTTATGTGCAAGTCACGGCGCGGCATAGTCAGTTGCCGCAGGCGTTTACGGCGTTGTTGAAAGTTGGTGTAATCAAGGTGTTAGTTGGCACACGCAGCTTGCTCGGCGAAGGTTGGGACGCGCCGTTCGTGAATACGCTGGTGTTTGCTAGCGGCGTGCGTACTTACATGCTCACTAATCAGATGCGTGGGCGGGCGTTGCGCAGTGACGAGAACGATCTAAACAAAGTGGCCAGCATTTGGCACATTGTGGGCTACGCCAAAAATCCAACCTATGATGCCGACCATCGCTTGCATAGCGGCTGGGCGGAATTACACACGTTGGTCAAACGCTTCCGCGTGTTTGTGGGCATCGCTGAAAAAGACACCACCATCACGAGTGGCCTCCACCGGTTGGGGATTCCATATTTAGCCGAAGACGATGCGCGCTACCAAACCTTCCGCCCGTGGGCGCTGGACGTAGACGCCGCCAATGACCAAATGATTGCCCGCGCTTTAGAACGTGATGCGCTCAACCGCCGTTGGACGCAAGCCACGCGTAGCCGCACGCAGCAATTCATCGTGCCTGAAGTGCGCGTGCAATACCCCATTGTGGAAGATAATCTGTTGCACAAAATTGGCATTTCACGTCACGGGCGGCTAATCACCAAAATTGCCAAAGCGACGCTCACGGCACTTTGCGCCGCAAAAATCGTGCAAACGCCAAAATCCAAGTTCAAGGTTGGCAAAGCGGTCGATCGTAAGAACGGTATCTATCGGCTGTATCTTACGGGCGGCACATACCACGAGAAAAAAGTCTTTATCGACGCGCTCTATGAAGCCTTGTCCGCAATCGACAGTCCGCGTTATTTGGTGCACTTACGCAAAGACATTGTCGGTTGGCCCGCGCCATTGGGCTTTCATCTGGCAGTGCCTAGCGTGTTAGCCAAAAATAAAGAAAACGCAGCGCACTTTGCCAAGGCGCTCAAAAAACAATGGTTGCGCAACACTTTGCGCTTTGTGCATAACGCGCAGCATCGCGAACGCCTGCTTACCATCCGCGCCAACGCCATTACTCAACAGCAAACCATGCAAGTGTCTGTTGGCGAAAGCTGGCGTTAGGCAACGTTGCGCTGGTGATGATTATTCAGACGCCACAAGTGGCCGTCTCTACACCGTTTCATTATCCGTACCT
>JAHDBW010000400.1 GCA_020630175.1 Anaerolineales bacterium | reverse complement strand
CCCCAGCCACCGCCACCGGCAGTTGTAAAGCGTAAGCGGTCACCCGTGTGGAAGGGACCGAAGTTGGTGTGCCGATCGGTTGTTTCCATTTCACGGTCTGTGCCGTGCCAATAGATGAACTTGCTAGGATCGGCTGAGTCTTGCCCGCCGTTGAGACCCCAAGGCGGATAGACGGTATTTTCATTACTGGTTTGAATCAGGATGTTGTCGCCGTTCATTTCGTAGTCACGAATGATGCCAAATCCACCCCGATATTTGCCGCTGCCGCCGCTACCAACGTTGATAGCATACTGCCGCACGCGCACTGGATAGCGCGTTTCCACAACCTCAACGGGCACGTTTGGCGCGTCACCATTGCCGAGGAACATGATACCAGTCGCGCCGTCATCAGTGTGGAAGGCACCGCCGCCACCGTCTAGTGGCTCCCCATAAGTGAAGGGCGCGCCCAGCCGTGGATCATTGCGGTAAAACTGAAAGGCCGACATCTGATAAGAACAGGCCGGGCAACGTTCGGGAATAACTTCTGCTAAGGCGCGGCTGATCAAATGCACGATCATTTCTGCCACATAGCCATAAGAATCGCATGGCGCTGGATATTCCGCGCTGACCATGGTGTTGGGCGGGGCAGTCACCGTGAGCGGGCGATAGTGGCCGTGGTTCATCGGATCATCTGGCATGGTGAGCGATTTGAGCATCGTCACGCACAGGGCTTCCGTGCCAACGAGCGGGTGGTTGATTGGCCCCACGGTGGCATCACAAGTGCCCGTCCAATCGACGTGCATTTCATCACCGTTGATGTTGACCGTAACTGCAATTTTGCGCAACGTATCGCGCACTACGCCGTCATAGTCCATGTATGTTTCGGCTTGGTAAGACCCATCGGGGATGGCTTCAATCTCGCGTCGCATACGGCGCTCAGCTTGGTCAAACACAATGCGCATTGACTCATCAATGGTGGCCGCCGAGTAGCGTTCACAAATGGATTGAATGCGCCGGGCGCCGGTGTGACAGGCCGCAATTTTGGCGTGCAAATCGCCTTCGACAATGTCTGGATAGCGCACGTTCTTCAAGATGAAGTCGTACAGGGGCTGATTAAGTTCGCCAGCAGCGTATAGCTTGAGGTGCGAGAACAACATCCCTTCTTGATGGATAGACGTGGAGTTTGGACACCAACCGCTAGAGACCATGCCGCCAATATCGGCCCAGTGGGCCATGATGGCGGTAAACGCCACAAGTTCGCCTTCAAAAAAGACCGGCGTGTACACCAGCGTATCGCTAATGTGCGTACCAGTGTCATACGGCTCGTTGGTTAGGATGACATCGCCAGCTTGTAAGTTTTCTAAGCCAATTTGCTGAATGCCCGCTTGAATGCTGGGTGGAATACAAGCCAGAAAACCGGGCAGACCAGACCCTTCAGCAATCAGCTCGCCACGGGCGTTGGTCATAGCCGTGCCAAAGTCTTGCACTTCGTAAATCAACGGGCTGTGTGCCGTCTTGACTAACGTTGTCTGCATTTCTTTAGCGGCAGCAATCAGCGCATTGCGGATCACTTGAATAGTAATCGGATCAGCCATTGTTGTGCTCCACAATAATTAGGTTGCCAAACGTATCGACGCGCACCGCTTGGGTTGGTTGGATAAGAATCGTGCTTGTCCATTCTTCAACCACAGCAGGGCCGCTAAAGGCATGGCCTGCTTGCAGCTTGGCGCGGTCATAAACGGCACAGTCTAGCGTGCCAGCTTTGCCAGAAAAATGGATTTTCCGCGTGCCTTTTTGCGCAGCTGCAACGGTGGTTGTGGCTGGTGCGTAACTGGCTAACGGTGGCTTTTTGGTAATCCCTAATGCCCGTAAGCGCAGGTTCACAATTTCAGCGGCATGGGTTGGCAGTGAATGCGCGTAAGCATGCTCATGGTATTGATCAAAACGCGTTTTGACGCTGCGCAAATCAGCAGCAGCAAAATCACTTTCTAAGACCGGCACGGTAACCGTGTGCTCTTGCCCTTGGTAGCGGCAATCGGCAAAATATTGCAGGGTGCGCTGCGTTTTATCTGCATTGGATTGCGGATTGTTAGTCGCTAGCGTTTCAAACATGGTCTGCAAATCCGCACCGCTTGTGCCAGCCATTGAGAAAACCAGCGTTTGATTCATATCTTCGCGGAAGTCTGCATTGAGCAAGCCCCACGCGGAGAAGATGGCCGGATTGACCGGCACAATGGCTTGTTTCATTTGCAGCTCTTCAAACAGAGCACCGATGAATAAACCGCCGCCGCCGCCAAAACAGACAAAGCTGAAATCACGTGGATCATGACCGCGCTCAATGGTCATTTGGCGCATGGCAAGCGCCATGTTCATATTGGTCAGGTGGATGATGCCATTGGCCGCTTCCAGCAAACTGATGCCCAGCGGTTTGGCAATTTTTTCTTCAATCACGGCTGCCGCAGCGGCTTTGTCGAGCTGCATGCGTTGGCCGAGATAGTATTCAGGGTCAAGATAGCCCAGCACCACTTGCGCGTCCGTCACGGTTGGCTCGGTGCCGCCCAGCCCAAAACAGACGGGACCGGGATCAGCTTGAGCGCTGTGCGGGCCGATGCGTAAACCGCCTTCGACGTCAATCCAAGCGATAGAGCCACCGCCTGCGCCAATCGACACAATATCAATAGAGGGCTGCAGAATTGGACGGCGGTTGATGGTCTCACTGCTTTTTTC
>JAHDBW010000073.1 GCA_020630175.1 Anaerolineales bacterium | reverse complement strand
TGTGGATGAATTGAAAACCTATCTTGAAGATCAAGGCGTGCCAATCCGCCGCCAACAGGACTAGACACGTATGCTCCAAGCAGTAATTTTTGATTTTGACGGCACGTTAGTCGATACCGAGACAGCCGAATTTGAAGCACGCAAGGCCGTGTTGGCAAAGTATGATGTTCCATTATCGATGGAAGACTGGCAACATAACATTGGCCTAGCCACTAATGATTTTGATCCATTCCAAGCGCTAGTCGAAAAACTTGGGGATGATTTCAATCGCACAGCACTAAATGCACAGGTTAGCTACGCCGCGAATAACTTTGTCCGCAAGCAGCCCTTGCTGCCCGGCGTTACAGAGATTATCGACGCACTAATTGCTGCTGACATCACCATTGCCGTGGCGTCTAATTCGCCGCATAGCTGGGTCGACAATTGGCTCGCATTTCACGGCCTTTTGCCAAAGATGGCAACCGTGGTGTGCCGCGATGACGTTGAATTTGGCAAACCCGCGCCAGATATTTACAACGTAGTCACCGCCCGCCTTGGCTATGCTCCAGAGACCATGATTTCAATTGAAGATTCGCATACCGGCGTTGCAAGTGCTAAAGCTGCCGGCTTGCAATCTATTGCTGTGCCCCTGCCATTTATCACGGGGCATGATTACAGCGCTGCCGATTTGCACATTACCAGCATCGCAGACCTTACTTTAGAGGCACTACATGACCTTTGCGCCTAAGTTCAATGCGGACGGCTTGATCCCAGCTATTTTGCAAGACGCTGAAACGAAGCAAGTCTTGATGATGGCCTGGATGAATGCCGAATCGCTCAAACTCACTCAAGAACGCGGCGAGGCCGTGTTTTGGAGCCGCAGTCGGCAAGAGATTTGGCACAAAGGCGCCACGTCTGGCAATGTGATGACCGTCCATAGCCTGACCGCAGACTGCGATCAAGACACGCTGCTACTCCAAGTGACGGCCGCTGGGCCAGCCTGCCATACTGGTGCCGTAAGCTGTTTTTTCAACACAGATACAGACGTTTAGCGTCTGCTACTACAACTATTCACTATGATTTCTGAACTTGAAGCCCTCATTGCTGACCGCAAAGCCAACCCAAAAGAAGGGTCTTACACCAACCACTTATTCGATAAAGGCCTCGAAAAAATCGCCCAAAAAGTAGGCGAAGAAGGCGTTGAAGTGGTGATTGCTGCGGCACTACAATCTAATGCGCGCGTCATTTCAGAAAGCGCCGACCTGATCTATCACTTACTCGTCTTACTTGCTGAAAAAGGCGTGACTTTAGCTGAAGTTGAAGCCGAACTGCGCAAACGACATCAGCCAGACTAACCCTAACCAACGCTCCATGCCACGCCAAATCTTTCTATTTGATGTTGATTCTGTGCTCGTCAACCCGCTGGGGTATCGTGCAGCGCTCCAAGCTACGGTCAACTATTTTTCACAACTGATGCACTGGGGCAATCAAGCCCCAGACCTTGACACAATAGAGCATTTTGAGGCCATCGGGATCTCTAGCGAATGGGATTCTGCCGCGATTTGTCTGGCAATTATGCTGCGAGAAGCGCGCAAAGCCTATCCCCAGCTAGCAGACAACTTACCAGAAGCGCTCAAAACAATTCAGCAGCGCCGCATTGCACCTAGCGCCCCACCCAATTACAAATTACTCAGTAGTTGGATTATGGAAGATCAGCAGCCGGGTGAAATTCCAGCAGAAACAGCGTTACGGCGCTTTTCTGGCGATAAGTGGCCGCATGCCGATGAACTTTTGCGCAGCGTGTTAAGCACCACGCGTGACATTGCCCAGTCGGCAACCACGCGTATTTTTCAACATTACACGCTAGGCAGTGATCATTTTTCACAAACATACGGGATGCAACCGCATATTCAAACCGCATCCCTATTAGCCGAGATGGACATGCCGCTTATTTACAGTGATGTTGCAAAACGCGTCATGCAGGCCGTTGCCGAACAAAGCATTTACGCCGCTGTCTATACCGCCCGCCCGTCTTTCCCGCCGTTAGATTCTGAAACTGGCCATGCTGGCTTTGCGCCTGAAGCAGAGATTGCCTTAGACATCGTCGGACTCAGCCGTTTACCCCTAATTGCCGAAGGTAAGTTACGCTGGTTAGGCCAGCAAACGGGCACAAATGGGGAACATTATCTGAAACCAAATCCCGTGCAGGCTTTGGCAGCGGTGATGGCGGCGCAAGCGATTCCAGAAAGCGTTGCCGTTACTAGCGCTGAAGACATGGTGCGCACCGGCAATTTAGCCGAGGGACTGAAGCCCTTTGTTGGGCACGCCCTAGAAATCCTAGTCTTTGAAGACTCAGCCAGTGGCATTCGCGGGGGCCAAGCAGCAGCTGAGTTACTGAGTAAACACGGCATCCCCACGCAAGCCCGCGGATTTGGCATTTCGCCATTGGCCGTCAAACAAGAAAAGCTTGCTGAAACTGGCGCCGTGCTCTTTGACGATATCAACCTCGCGTTAGCCACTTTGGAGTTTTGACATGAATTACCGCTACTTAGGCCGCACCGGCCTGCAAGTTTCTGAATTGTGTTTAGGCACAATGCAATTTGGCTGGTCAGTTGACCAAAACGACTCATTTGATGTGCTTTCGACTGCATATGATGCGGGTATCAATTTTATTGACACTGCCAATATCTACTCACGCTGGATTGACGGCAACCCCGGTGGCGTTTCAGAGCGCATTATTGGTAACTGGCTAAAAACAGCCGATGTTGACCGCGATCAGATTGTGCTTGCCACCAAAGTGCGTGGCCCAATGCGCGACACTGGCCCGAATAAAGAAGGCCTCTCGCGCCACCATATTATGTGGCAAGTGGAAGAATCCCTGCGGCGTTTACAGACTGACTACATCGATCTGTACCAAACGCACTGGTTTGATGAAAATACGCCCATCGATGAAACGCTGCGCGCGATGGATGATCTGGTGCGGCAAGGCAAAGTACGTCACATTGGCTGCTCGAACTATCCCGCATGGCGCTTGACTGAAGCCACTTGGGCCGCTGAATACGCAAAAGTTGTGCGTTATGAAACGCTGCAACCCCACTACTCCTTGGTCAAACGCAGCGAGTTTGAGCGTGAGTTGCAAGACGTCTGCGAAACCTATGGCATTGGCGTTATTCCCTACAGCCCGTTAGGCGGCGGCTTCTTAACTGGCAAGTATCGCAAAGACGCCGAACTGCCAGACAGCGTCCGCGCACAGTCTATGCAACGCTATATGACCGATCAAAACTGGGCTTTGTTAGACACCATGGATGAGATCTGTGCTGCGCATGACAAAACGCTTTCACAGTTAGCACTGGCGTGGGTAATGGCACAAAAAACCATTGTTGCACCAATTATTGGCCCCCGCACGCTTGCACAGCTAGCAGACAACCTTGGTGCCGCAGATTTTGTGTTAAGCCAGCCAGAGCTTGCAGCACTGGCAGAAAAATCAGCGTGGCGTTAGCGCGCACAAAAATTTACACACAAAGTAAATCTTTCCGGAGTTTGGACTGCACCTAGACCTAACAGCGCTTTACAGCTAAATTCGGACTTAAACCCGTGGGATCGTTAGAATTTCTTTACTAATTGCCGATAACTATAACTAACTTATTACGAAAGGCTAGGGTCTTCAATGCTAAGGTTATGTGTCTCAGAAATCACCGAATTGCTTTTCGGCAAAGTTTTCCATCATGGGAGCAAATCACATGCAGGACACAGAAACCGGCACGGTAAAGTGGTTCAACAACCGCAAAGGTTACGGCTTCATAGAACGACATACTGGCGATGATGTGTTTGTTCATTACAGCCAAATCAACGCTGGCGGCTATCGCACCTTAAACGATGGCCAGTTAGTCGAATACATCTTGATTGAGTCTGACAAAGGATTTCAAGCCAACGATGTCACCATTGTGAACTAATTCATCGTCCTGATTGCAGTCAAACCCTGCCTGAACGCGGCGCATTAGCGCCGCGTTTTTTGGTTAAACTCCCCACTCACGATTTCTCCATTTCAGATAAAATAGGCCCACACGCTGGCGTGACGAGATGTAGTCGGGCAACTCTGCATTCTTATACGCCTTCTGTACGGAACAATTATGAAACGGCCTAAACGCGTAACTTTGTTAACCCTTCTAGTGTTTTTGCTTGCATTGTTCCAAACATGGCGAGCCGTTCAGGTTGTGCAACAAGCAGCGTTACGGGCTAGCCTATCTATAGAAAGCCCATGGCAATACTTTGTTTTTGTGAGTGGCGCAATTGCACTGTTGGCAGGCGTCACAAGCATTGCAATTTGGGCACAACACGCAAGCTGGAAAGCGCTAACGGTCACTACAGTGAGCGCATGGCAATTTACAAGTTGGGTAAACCGCATATGGTTTGACCAATCCAGCTATACGCAAACAGCCTTAGAATGGCATATAGCAGTTACCATTTTTGTGGTGTTGCTGACTATTCTATTTATTACATTTTCAAAAAAACTCCCTTCAAAAATTGATTAAGACTCTGGGAATCAAAAACACCGACGCACAAAAAGCTTTATGTCCATAAAACCAGAAATTCAAAAACTACGTGACCTCAAAGAGCAATCCAAGCTCGGTGGTGGTCAAGCCCGCATCGATGCGCAGCATAAACGCGGCAAGCTCACCGCCCACGAGCGGATTGATTTATTGCTCGATAAAGGCTCCTTCCGCGAACTAGATGCCTTCGTGCAACACCGCACAACAGATTTTGGCATCGATAAGAACCGCCCGCTTGGTGACAGTTGTGTCACGGGCTGGGGTACCATTGATGGCCGCTTGGTCTATGTCTATTCACAGGACTTTACTGTCTTTGGTGGCTCACTTTCTTCTGTGCATGCCCAAAAGATTTGCAAGGTCATGGACATGGCAATGAAAACCGGCGCACCGGTCATTGGCTTATGCGACTCGGGCGGCGCTCGTATTCAAGAAGGGGTTAACAGCCTAGAAGGTTACTCCAATATCTTCCTACGCAACACGCAAGCATCTGGGGTTGTGCCGCAAATTAGCGCAATTATGGGTCCATGTGCCGGTGGGGCAGTGTACTCACCAGCGCTGACTGACTTCATCTTCATGGTCGAAGGGACGTCTTATATGTATGTCACCGGGCCAGACGTTGTAAAAGCGGTAACGCAAGAAGATGTCACGCACGAAGAACTTGGCGGCGCTAGCGCACACGCTTCAAAGTCTGGTGTTTGCCATTACGTTGCAGAAACAGAAGCAGACTGCTTATTCCTCATTCGTATTTTGATGAGCTTCCTTCCACAGAACAATATGGAAGATGCGCCCTACCGTGCCACTTCAGATGATCCGCTCCGGACGGAAGACGAGCTCGACACCATCGTGCCAGATGATCCAACCAAGCCCTATGACATCAAAGATGTAGTAAAGCTGATTGTGGATGATGGCAACTTCTTTGAAATTCACAAAGACTATGCCGCCAACATGGTAGTTGGGTTTGCTCGCTTAGGTGGACACAGCGTTGGGATCGTTGGCAATCAGCCAGCCGTCTTAGCCGGTGTGATCGACATTCACGCTGCTGAAAAAGCCGCCCGCTTTGTGCGCTTCTGCGATTGCTTCAACATTCCAATCATTACCTTTGAAGATGTACCGGGCTACATGGTCGGTACAGCGCAAGAATACAACGGCATCATTCGCCACGGCGCGAAGTTGCTCTATGCCTACTGTGAAGCAACCGTGCCAAAAATCACCGTTATCACCCGCAAGGCTTATGGCGGCGCATATTGTGTGATGAACTCTAAGAGCACCCGCTCTGATCTCAACTTGGCTTGGCCGGGATCTGAAATTGCAGTGATGGGGCCACAAGGCGCAGTCAACGTGCTCTTCCGCCGCGAACTTGCGGCGTTGGAAGATCCAGAACCACGTCGGCAAGAGCTTATTCAAGAATATAAAGATCGCTTTGCAAATCCATACGTGGCAGCCTCTTACGGGCATGTCGATGATGTCATCGAACCAAGCACCACGCGCCCACGCTTGATCAACGCGCTAGAAGTGTTGCAAAACAAACGTGACGAAAATCCGCCGAAAAAACACGGCAACATGCCACTTTAGGAGCAGCTGATGTTTCAAAAAGTACTCGTTGCCAACCGTGGCGAAATTGCAGTTCGCATTTTGCGAGCCTGTAAAGACATTGGTCTAAAAACAGTTGCTGTCTATTCAGACGCTGACCGTAACGCCCTGCACGTGCGCTATGCCCGTGAGGCGTACAACATCGGCCCTGCGCCAGCACGTGATTCTTATCTCGTCATTCAAAAGATTATTGATGTTGCTAAAAAGTCTGGCGCGCAAGCGATCCATCCGGGATATGGCTTTTTAGCAGAACGCGCTGAATTTGCCACCGCTTGTGAAGAGGCTGGGATTACCTTCATTGGCCCTTCACCAGACGCCATTACAAAAATGGGCGACAAGATCACTGCGCGCGGCATTATGCAAGCTGCTGGCGTACCTGTTGTGCCCGGTACAAACAGCGAAGTTGATCTCACTGACGAAGAACTAGTGCATGAAGCAAACACCAACGTTGGCTACCCGCTGCTTGTAAAAGCTGCCGCTGGTGGTGGTGGGAAAGGCATGCGCGCTGTGCATTCACCAGACGAAATCGAAGGTGCAATTGCCAGTGCCAAAGCCGAAGCGCTGTCTTCATTTGGCGATGGTCGCGTTTATCTCGAAAAACTTGTCACCGGTGCCCGCCACATTGAAATTCAAGTGTTGGCAGACACCATGGGCAACACCATCCACCTTGGGGAACGGGAATGTTCAATTCAACGGCGGCATCAAAAACTGCTCGAAGAATGTCCATCTCCATTTATCGGCACGGATGAAACCCTCCGCCAAGCAATGGGTGCCGTTGCGGTAAAAGCCGCCAAAGCCGTCAACTACGTTGGCGCGGGCACCATTGAATTTCTAGTCGATGAAGACAAGAACTTCTACTTCTTAGAAATGAACACACGCCTGCAAGTGGAACACCCAGTGACAGAAATTGTGACTGGCGTTGACATTGTGCGCGAACAATTGCGGGTTGCGCGTGGCAAACGGCTGCGGCTTCTGCAAGAAGATGTCAAAATGAACGGCTGGGCAATTGAGTGCCGCATCAACGCGGAAGATCCGTTCCAGAAGTTTATGCCGTCTATTGGCAAGGTTAGCTCTGTTGTCGTGCCAACCGGCCCTGGTGTGCGCATCGATACCGCTGTTTATCCCGGTTATGAGATCACGCCTTACTACGACTCAATGATCAGCAAGCTGATTTGTAGCGGAGAAACCCGCGCAGAAGCTATTTTGCGCATGCGCCGCGCGCTAGAAGAATATCGAATTCTGGGCGTCAAGACGACCATTCCTTTCCATCAACAGTTGTTAGACTCGCACCGTTTTATTGCGGGCAAGTTCAATACGCAGTTTGTGGATAACGAATTTGATATCAACCAGGCCGAAGGTGAACACGCCGATATTGCCGCGATTATTGCCGCAATTGTGGCTCACCATGAAAACCAAGCCGCCGCCCAAGTTGTCAACCGTAACGCCCGCGATACGAGCAACTGGAAATGGGTTGGCCGTTACGAACGCATTCACCGCTAGGAGCGACAAACCATGAAATATATTGTCAATGTCGCGAATAAGCGACACGTTGTTGAAATCAATGAAACCGGTGAAATTCTGCTGGATGACCGCCCCATTAGCATTGACATGCAGTCGACGCCGGGCGACTCAATTCACTCGCTGTTGATTGATGGCCGCTCTTACTTAGCAAGCGTTGAACGCACTGAAGAAGACTGGCAAGTGCTTTTATTGGGTGACCTTTACTCAGTGCAGGTGATTGATGAACGCCAAGAACGCTTAGCTGCTAGTGGTGGCGCTGGTGCCGGTGCAAGCGGTGAATTCAAACTGAAATCACCAATGCCGGGCTTAGTGGTCACCGTACCAGTAAGCGAAGGGCAAACCGTTGCTGAAGGTGATATTTTGGTCATTTTGGAATCAATGAAGATGCAAAATGAACTCAAGTCTCCAATGGATGGCATTGTCTCCAAGGTCAAAGTCAGTGATGGTGATTCAGTCGAAGGTAGCCAACTGATGATTGTGGTGACACAGCCAGAAACTGACTAGCGTTCCCGTTACGTAAAACCGAATACAAAACCAAACGCGGCGTTGATGTAATAATTTGCATTGACGCCGCGTCTGGTTTAAGTGCCTATGCACACGGCGTACGTTACGCCTCAGATTCGAAATTCAAGAAATTACGTACTAAAAAATATGAAGAAGAAAATTTTTACACTATTGTTTGTCGGTTTAATGACGATTTTCATGACTGCCTGTGCTGGAGCGATTGCGCCACCTGCACCAGACGGTGCTGAAGATACCCACGCAGAAGATTCAGACAGTCACGACGATACCGAAATGGCTGAAGATGATGCCCACGGTGATGATGAAGATCATGGCGATGAAGACATGGCAGATGCAGATATGATGGGTCCCGCTGGCTATGAAAGCTGGGACGCAGTGCTTGCTGAAGCAGAAGGCCAAACCGTGAATTGGTTCATGTGGGGTGGCGCAGATAACATCAACGCTTGGGTCAACGGCCCGGTTGCTGAAACGCTGCTGGCTGACTATGGTGTCACGCTCAACATGGTGCCGATCAATGACACCGCCGAAGCAGTCAATAAAGTACTGGCTGAAAAAGAAGCTGGCCAAGATGACAATGGTTCAGTCGATATGGTCTGGATCAACGGCGCAAACTTCTTAACCATGCGCCAAGGTGACCTGTTGTTTGGCGGCTGGAGCGAAGGCCTACCAAACTATGCGTTTGTTGACGCCAGCGATCCTAGCGTGCAAAACGACTTTGGCACCCCAGTAGACGGCTATGAAAGTCCTTACGGCAAAGCCCAGTTCGTCATGATTTATGACAGCGCTGATGTAGAAACACCACCGGCCACCATTCCAGAATTAGTCGAATGGATCAAAGCAAATCCAGGTAAATTTACGTATCCAGCAGCACCGGACTTTACTGGCAACGCTTTTGTCCGCCACATTTGCTACGAAGCCACCGGCGGTTACGAACAATTCCTTGGCGAATTTGACCAAGCCTTATTCGATGAAAAATTCGGCGCATGCTGGGACTTGCTGAATGAAATTGAACCATTCTTATGGCGTGAAGGCGAATACCCAGAAAGTGATGCCCGCATCAAAGACTTGCTGGCCAATGGTGAAGTTCACTTTGACATGGACTACAACCCAGGCTCAGCGGGCAACCTCATTGAAGATGGCGTTTATCCAGACACCGTGCGTACTTTTGTGTTTGAAACCGGCACAATTGCAAATACACACTTTGTTGGGATCCCATATAATTCACCAAACAAAGCTGGCGCAATGGTCTTAGCAAACGTCTTGCTTTCACCAGAAGCCCAACTGCAAAAAGCAGATCCAGCCGTTTGGGGTGACTTACCAGTGCTAGACCCAGCGCTAATGTCTGAAGCTGATGCAGCCGCATTTGATGCACTGCCACGGCACCCAGCAACCCTTTCAACAGCGGAACTTTCAGCCAATCGCTTGCCAGAATTGCAAGCCGACTGGACCACCGCCATTGAACAAGGCTGGATTGAAAACGTTTTAGAAAACTAAGTGAGCAAGCGTGAATGCGGTGTAGTGATAAACTGCGCCGCATTTACCGATCTAAATGTCTGCACTACAGCCACGCTCCCGTTTTACATGGGAGCGTTTTCGTATCCCCCTTTTACTTGCCCCAGCGCTGAGCGTTATTCTTTTGCTGTTTGGCGGGGGCTTGCTGCTAACCCTTTCGCAAAGTTTTGGCTACCTGCCCATCATTGGCAAAACCGAGTTTTCCTTGGCCGCGTGGCAGGCCATCTTTCAGCGCGGTGAGTTTTGGCAGTCGCTCTTTCTAACCCTGTGGATTGGCGGCGTTGCCACGCTCACCTCCACTATTCTTGCCATTTTGTGCGCCCTAACATTGCGTAAACAATTTCGCGGCAAAAAAGCGATCACCTTTTTATTTCAATTGAATATTCCCATTCCCCACATTGTGGGCGCAATCGGGATTTTGTTACTGTTCTCGCAAAGCGGCCTCATTGCACGGCTGGCAAACCTCGCTGGGATGATCAACGATCCAGCGCAGTTCCCAGCACTGGTCAATGACCGTTATGCATTTGGCATCATTGCCGAATACGTTTGGAAAGAAACCTGTTTCATTGGCACCATTGTGCTGGCAACCTTGCAAAGCGTGGGCGAAGATTATGAAAATGCCGCCGCGTCGCTAGGTGCAAATCGCTGGCAACGCTTTCGTTATGTCACGCTGCCGCTCATTATGCCGGGCGTGCTGACCGCCTCGATTTTGGTGTTTGCCTTTGCCTTTGGCGCGTTCGAAATCCCATTTCTATTAGGCCGCCGCTTCCCTTCGGCACTGTCCGTGCTGGCCTGGCGTAGCTATACCGATACTGACCTTGCGCTACGTCCCGAAGCAATGGCGATGAGCTTGTTTATTGCGCTCGTTAGCACTGGCCTGATCTTGCTATACATGACCATTTCACGAAAGTTGGTGCGTGAATGAAGCGGTTTAGCAAAGGTGTTGCCATTGCACTCATTATTTTTGGTGTGTTGGCACCGTTTATTCCATTGCTCATTTGGTCGGTGGCGCGGCGTTGGTATTTCCCAGCCATTCTGCCAACGGAGTGGAGCTTGCGCGGCTGGAGTTATGCGTTCTCCAATGCCAGCCGTTTGCCACAAGCGCTGCGGCAGAGTTTCGCCGTTTCAACCACTGCCAGCCTGCTCGCCATTCTGATTGGAATGCCAGCTGGGCGAGTGCTCGGTCTCTATAAATTCCGCGGCAAAACGCTCGTTGAATTTCTGATCTTAGCGCCCACAATCGTGCCAGCTTTTGCTGTGGTCATGGGCATTCACGTGCTGTTTATCCGCTACGGATTGGCAGACACCCTCAGCGGCGTGATTATTGTGCACCTTATTCCCACGCTGCCTTATGTCACGCTGGTATTAGCAGGCGTATTTGCCAATTACAATGTGGACTATGAATCGCAAGCACGATCATTGGGCGCAAATACGTGGCAAGTGATTCGCTACGTAATGCTGCCAGCGATTTATCCCGGCGTTATTGTGGCGGGGATGTTTGCCTTTATTATTTCGTGGAGCCAATACCTACTCACGCTGATGATTGGCGGCGGGCGCGTGCTCACACTGCCGCTGCTGTTATTTTCGTTTGCCTCATCTGGCGACAACAACGTGACTGCGGCGCTCAGCATCATTTTTATTCTGCCAGCGATTGCGTTGCTGGTGATCACCTCGCGCTACCTGACTGGGCGTAATGCGTCACTTGGCGCAACGCGTGGCAATTAGCACCCGGCTTCGTAAATACGCAACGATCCATGACAACTGTCCAACTCTCTTCTATTACTAAGACCTACCAAGGCAGCGACTTTGCCGTGCGCAATTTTGACCTCACCATTCCAAGTGGCAAAATCACCGCCCTGCTTGGCCCGTCTGGCAGCGGCAAAAGCACCCTGCTCAAGCTCATTGCTGGCCTGTTAACGCCTGATAGCGGCGACATCACATTTGATGACGTCTCGGTCATCAGCACGCCTGCCGAATCACGCGGTGCGGTGATGGCATTTCAAAACAACTTAGTCTTCCCGTGGATGTCTGTTGGCGAAAATGTGGCCTTTGGCCTGAAGATGCGTGGCGTGCCAAAGAAGCAGCGCCAGCAACAGGCCGCTGAGATGTTAGAGCTGGTGCAGTTGGGCGGCTTTAACAACCGCAAGCCGACTGAACTGTCTGGCGGCCAACAACAGCGCGTGTCGTTGGCACGGGCGTTGGTCACGCAACCTAAAGTGCTCTTATTAGATGAGCCGCTTTCCAATTTAGATGCGCACTTGCGTGATGAAATGCGGACGTTGATCCAAGGTCTACAGCATAAATTTGAGATCACAACCATTGTTGTGACTCACGATCAAGAAGAAGCTGTGATTTTGGCTGACCAAATCGCCCTGCTCTTTGATGGCGAATTACATCAACTTGGGCAGCCGAGCACGTTCTATCAGCAGCCGGCTTCACGCCGCATTGCCGAATTCTTTGGCGGCACGAACTTTATCCCCGGCACACTCATTGGCACAGACTTCCGCACCATATATGGCGATTTCACCGTCCGCGAGCCGCGCACTGGCGTGAGCCATTTCACTATTCGCCCAGAGCGTATTCAGGTGGCGCAGGCTTTGAGTGCAAACTGCCTCATGGCCACGTTGGTTGAAAGCACGTTTATGGGCACGCATTATCGGCATCAATGGCAAGTGGAGACGCTTGCACTTGTTAGCACGTCGGTCGCGCCACTCACGCTGGCCGTTGGAGAAGAGACGTTGTTATATTTCCCATCTGATGCGCTAACGTGCTTTTGAACCAAAAGATTTCGTCCGCACTCCGAAACCGCGCATCAGCGGCGATCCCTCCACATATACATACAAAAACCCAACTCTTCACGTGGACTCCTTGCTGTGGCTGTGATAACATCAGAACTGATATATCACGGTGATATATCAGCTATTCTTTACTGCACAGGCAAATGCTCCATACACTTCAATCAGTAAAAATATTCAGCACAGAGACGCCCAAATATGCCTCGTTAAGCGAGAAAGCATATGAGGAAATTCGTAAAAAGATTGTAACGATTGCGCTCGAACCCGGATCGGTGATTGATGAAGCACAGTTGCGTACAGAACTTGAGGTTGGTCGCACCCCTATTCGGGAAGCATTACAACGGTTAGCGTTAGACCAACTGGTCACCATTGTGCCTAGACGTGGCATGTTCGTGACAGATATTGCCTTTTCTGACTTGCAACGCTTATTTGAAGTTCGTATCGAGCTCGAGGCGTTAGCGGGGCAACTGGCATCTGAACGGCGAACGCCTGAGCACTTGCAAATGATGCAGTCGCTGTTTGATCAGCTCAGTCATTTACCGTCTGAGACAAACAATACGGTCTTAATTCAATTTGATCGTTTATTTCACGAAGTCATCTATCAGGCAGCAGACAATCATTTCTTGCAAATGACATTGCAGTCACGCTATGCGCTTAGCCTGCGGCTTTGGTATTACTCGCTTGAAGCCATGAATACAATGCGCTCTAATATTGATGAGCACTTTCAAATCTATCAGGCATTAGAAAACCAACATAGTGGTCTTGCTAGCAAGTTGCTGCGCGACCACATTCTTTCATTTCAACGCTCTGTTCAAAACGTGATGTTAAATCGCGCCGGACAGCAACCAACATCTTCATTACCTTAATTACAAAAGGAATTTAGGCCCATGTCAGAACGACGAAGTCGGCGCCGACGGCAATCATCTGCCGAAAAGCAAGCTATTAACGCGGTCAGTAAAATGACGCAACCGCTCAACAAGACTCCACCTTATGAGCTACTTGGCCCTGCAGGCTTAGAAAAGATCGTTAAAGCGATTGAGTTCATCCTCAAAGATCTAGGGATGGAATATCTTGATGACCCAGAAGCCTTAGAAATCTGGCGAGCGGCAGGTGCCAAAGTAGAAGGCACCATGGTCTACATTGATGAAGACATGCTCTATGAGTATGTTGGCAAAGCCCCGAGCCACTTTACGCAACTTGCGCGCAACCCAAGTAACAACGTCACCATTGGCAATGGCCATATGTGCTTTGCGCCAGTGTACGGCCCGCCGTTCGTCAACGATATGGATAACGGTCGCCGCGAAGGCACGTTTGCTGATTTTGAAAATCTGATCAAAATTTCCGCGTCTTCGCCTTGGCTACATCACTCTGGCGGCACCATTTGTGAACCAAATGACTTGCCAGTGCACAGTCGGCACCTTGATATGCTGATGGCACACGTCAAATACAACGACCGCGCCTTTATGGGGTCGGTAACGGCAGGGAACAACGCCGCTGACAGCGTCAAATTTGCTGAGCTGTTGTATGGCGCTGAAGAAATTCGCCAAAATCCGGCCCTGATCTCACTCATCAACGTTAGCAGCCCACGCCGCTATGATGACCGCATGTTGGCCTGTTTGAAAGAATATGCCCGTGCCAAGCAAGCGATGATCATTTCACCGTTTGGGTTCTCTGGCGCAATGGCCTCTGTTTCAAGTGCCGCAACAATTGCGCAGTTGGCAGCCGAGTCATTGTCAGGGATTGTGTTCTCACAAATCATCAACCCTGGTACGCCAGTGGTGATGGGTGTGTTCCAAACCAATATTGACCTGCAAAGCGGCGCGCCAGTCTTTGGCTCACCGGAAGGCCAGTTCTCGTTATTTGGCATTGGTGAAGTTGCCCGGCACTTCAACCTGCCGTATCGCTCTGGTGGCTCTTTTGCCAGCAGTAAAATTTTGGACGCCCAAGCTGGCTACGAAAGCATTATGTCTGTCTATCCAGCCGTACAAGCGCACGTCAACTTTATGCTGCACGCAGCCGGTTGGCTAGAAGGTGGCTTGGTCACTGGCTATGAAAAGCTCGTCATGGATGCGGAAATGCTAGGTGCATTACACAAATTCATGGGCAGTTTTGAAGTCAATGATGATACGCTTGACCTCATGCGCACTGTTGCGGCTGTGCCACCGGGTGGTCACCACCTTGGCACGGAATTCACCATGGAACACTTCCGTGATGCCTTCCACCGTAACACTTTGTTCGATTACGACCCGTTTGAAACATGGGACGAAAACGGCGCACCAACGACCATGGAACTTGCCAACAAGCGTTGGAAGAAAACTCTAAAAGACTATCAAGCCCCGGCGCTCGATATAGCTAAGAAAGAAGAGCTAGAAGCCTTTATTGCGAAACGCAAAGAAGAAATTCCAGCGGTAGCATTTATCTAAGAAGAGGTACAAGGTGACAGGTAACAGTGCTGAACGTTTACAGCCAACCACCTGATACCTAATGCCTGTCACCTAACCTTTACATACTATGACTGAAAGAAGAACTCCTTTTTACGATATCCACTTACGCCGAGCGGCCCGCTTGGTCAAAGGCGGCGGGGACTTTATGTACCCAACGTCGTTCACTTCGCCAGTTGAGGAACACATCAATGTGCGCACCAACGTTGGCATGAACGACCTTTCGACCATGGGCGAAGTTGACATCAAAGGCCCCGGCGCAGAACGCCTGCTGCAAATGCTAATGGTCAACGAAGTGATGGACATGCATCCTGGGCAAGTGCGTTACTCAACTATGTGTGATGAAAACGGCTTGATTATTGACGACATCACCGCGTACAAATTCAACGATGAGCACTTTATGGTGGTCACAAGTTCTGGCCCACGTAAAAAGACGGCCAACTGGATTGCTGAAAACGCACGCGGCATGAGCGCTTACGTCACCGACATGACCGGCTCTATCGGCCTCATCACCGTGCAAGGTCCCCGCTCACGCGATCTGATTAGTGAAATTACGCAAGGCGCAGACATTCACAGCCTGAAATTCTTCCGTTTTACGACGGGTGTGATCAACGGCACTGAAGTTGTCATTTCGCGCAGTGGCTACACTGGCGAGCTCGGCTATGAAATTTACGTGCCAAGCGAAGAAGCCGTTGTGCTGTGGGAATACCTAGAAAGTGTTGGTACGCCATTTGGGTTGCAGCCTTACGGCACCGATGCCCTACAAAGCTTGCGCATTGAAAAATGCTTCCCACTGGCCGGGCCAGACATCGACGGTACACAAACGCCGTTTGAAGTTGGCTTGCACCGCTGGATCAAGTTCCGCAAACGCGACTTTATCGGGCGTGAAGCCTTGCTGGGGCTGCAAGACATGGGCTTGGACCGCCGCTGGACAGGCTTGATTTTGGATAGCAAAATCGCAGCCAAAAATGGCGATCAAATTTACTCAATTCAAGACGTCAAATCTTTCAAAGAAAAGATGTTTACCGGTGCTGAAGCAGGCGACTCGTTTGATGTAGAAGCTGCCGGTTCACCAATTGGTTATATTACGTCAAGCGCCAAGGGACACTCCGTCAAAAAGATGCTGGCGCTGGGTTACTTAGGCGTTTCTCACAGTTATCCAGGCGCACGCGTGATGGTCAACATTGGTGGCCGCCCTACCCTTGCAACCGTTGCCAACATGCCATTCTTCGATCCACAAGGCATGCGTCTCCGTGCGAAGTATCCTCGCAAGCTGGATGCACCGACGGGTGAAGGCAGCACGCCAACAGCGAAGGCAGCCCCACGCAAAACGACCACGCGTCGTAAGAAATCCTCATGATCGGATATAGCAAACGCTTTCACACCATTGTTGCCGGAGTCGGCGGCATGGGCAGCGCAACTGTCTATGAGATGGCAAAGCGCGGCAAACGTGTGCTCGGGCTAGAAAAGTTTGATATTCCGCATGATTTGGGCTCCTCACATGGCTATACCCGGATCATCCGCTTGGCGTATTACGAGCATCCTTCTTATGTGATGTTGCTCAAACGCGCCTACGAATTGTGGGACGAACTGGAATACAAGACCGGCCGCAAAGTGCTCTACAAAACTGGCTCAATTGACGCCGGACCAGCCGATAGCTGGGTGTTCAAAGGCTCACTAAAATCTGTTGTAGAACACGGTCTGGAACATGACGTGCTGTCTGGCAAGCAAATGAAAGAACGCTGGCCAGGATACCAACTGCCAGACGACCACATGGCAATTTTCCAGCCACAAGGCGGGTTCTTGTTGCCGGAACAGTCCATTATGGGCTATGTGGATGCAGCGCACAGTTTAGGCGCTGAAATTCACGGGCGTGAAGAAGTGCTAGGCTATGAGCCACTGTCTGACGGTGTGCGCGTGTTCACCAATCGCGCTGAATATGAAGCGGATCGGCTAGTGATTACGGCTGGCGCTTGGAACCGCGAACTGTTGCCTTTCTTAGGCGGCTTCGCAGTGCCAGAACGCCAAGTGCTCGCGTGGATGCAGCCTGAAAAACCAAAGCTGTTTACACCTGAAAACTTCCCAGTCTTCAATCTGCTTGTGGATGAAGGGCGTTACTACGGCTTCCCTGTGCATGGGATTCCGGGCTTCAAGATTGGCAAGTATCACCACTTCCAAGAACAAGGCGATGTGAACTTACATGGGCGCGAACCGA
>JAHDBW010000399.1 GCA_020630175.1 Anaerolineales bacterium | reverse complement strand
CGGTTTGGATGTCGTTCCAGTAGTCGCCCCAACCCAATTGGCTGATTTCAATGCTAATGTTTTCATTAGATGCCATGAAATCTGCAGCACATTGTTCGTATGCTGGCAATTGGTTTGCGTCCCAAAGAGCGTAGCGGATGGTCACGGCTTCAGCCATTGCATCTTCTTCCATCTCTTCTTCGGCCATTTCTTCTTCGGCCATTTCTTCTTCAGCCATCTCTTCTTCAGAATGGTCTTCTTCAGCCATTTCTTCTTCTGAGTGGTCTTCTGCGGCTTCTTCAGCTGCAGCTGGTTCTTCGGCTGGTGCTTCTTCTGCGCTACCACCGCATGCTGCGAGTGCTAGAGCAAAAACTAATACCAGGCTCAGAAGCCAAAAATTAGATTTCTTTAGGTTCATATGTCTTCTCCTCATTATGTAATTAAACATTTGAACAAAATGTAAATAGCAGGCCCCTATAGCAGAATAGGCACCTGTTGCGAACTGCCATAGGCAGGAACAACCAAGTTTTCAGGTCTGAACGCTCAAAATATTAAACCGTGAACGTTCACGTGACAGCTTAAAACAAAATCAAAAATAGCGCAACCTCCCACAAACCTTTAGATTGATTTGCGAGAGGTTGGAATTTTTGATGTTCTTTATTTGAAGCCAGTAAATTGAATGGAATTGAGGACGCGGCGCCCTACAATGAGATACAAGATTAGCAGTGGCACAATCCCCATGAACGTGCCTGCCATTAGGCCAGCCCAGTCTGGTGCGCCTTGTGGCGTTTGTTGGCGGAAAATCCCCAGTGCAACGGTAAGTACACGTACGTTGTCACCTTTGCCAACAATCAGTGGCCATAGGTATTCATTCCAAGATTGGATGAAGGTAATGATTGACAGAGTCAAAAGCGTTGGCCGCGTAATTGGCAAGATAACACTCCAGAAAATACGGAATGGATTCGCGCCATCGATACGGGCTGCATTTTCAATTTCAGGATTGATCCCCAAGAAAAATTGCCGCAAGAAGAACACTGCAAACGGTGTCATTAGGAAGTAAGGCGCGATCATACCGCGAAAGGTATCAATCCAGCCGAGGTCACGCATCAACAGGAAGTTGGGAATAAGCGTCACAATCGCAGGCACCATTAGCGCCGATACGTACAGTGTGAATAAGAAGTTACGCCCTGGGAATTCTAACCGTGCAAATGCGTAGGCCGCACAAGCACTAAAGAAAACTTGCCCAGCTGTTACTAGCGTGGCAAAAATAATCGAGTTACGCAGGAACAATACAAAGTTGAGTGACTGACCAGACCCACCAGCAGACACAGCAACATCTGAGTCTACTAGGCCAAGCACGCGTTGGAAGTTGAACAACGTTGGCTCAACTGGCAGTAAAGACCATGGGTTAGAGAAGACGCTTTGCGCATCGGTTAGTGCTGTACGCAGAACCCACCAGAATGGGAATAGTGTGACAAGAATCACAACAATTAGCAAAATCCAGCCAAAGACCCGAAATAAGGTCCAAGGTTCTTTTGGTGCTTTCGTTACATCATCGTTAGATTGCATAATAATTGTCCTCTTTTCCTTACACGTCTGCTTCGTCGGCGCGGAGAATGTACATCTGCAAGAGACTTACAACCACCAACATCATAAACAACACAACTGAAATCGCTGTTGCATACCCCATATTGAAGCGCTCAAATGCCTGTTCAAAGATCAGCACATTGATTACTTCGGTGAAGTTTACCGGCCCGCCTTGGGTGGTAATTGCAACGGTGTCATAAATTTGGAATGACCCAATAATTGAAGTCACCAAGACAAATGCCAACACCGGGCGTAGTAACGGAACTGTGACACGCCAGAATGTTTGCGATTCACTTGCGCCATCAATTTTGGCGGCTTCATAAAGTTGTTCAGGGATATTTTGCAGACCAGCAAAAATAAGTAGTGCGGTGTACCCTACATGGCGCCACGTGTTGATTTGCGCAATAGAGAAAATCGCCAGATCTGGGCCAATCCATGTTTTTGGGTTGAGGCCGATTGTTTCCAGCATTGTCACAATCGGTGCGTTCCAAATGGTAGACCCACCGCCTAGCCAGCCTAGCGAGTCTAAGCCGATGGCTTCCATCCCAACGTTGACAACGCCTAGTGATTTGTCCAGCATAAACAGCCAGAGCAACGCCACAATTACGTTTGGCATTAGCCACGGTAACAACAGAATGCCGCGCACAATTGTAGAGCGCGTGAACCGATCCATCAGCACGGCAATAATTACAGCAAGGAAGGTTTGAATTGGGATGTTATAGATGACGTACCAAGCAGTTACTTTGAGTGCGTTCCAGAAATCTCGGTCACCCCAGAGTTTCTGATAATTTGCCATCCCAACCGGTGTTGGATCACTCAGCAAGTTCCAATCTGTCAGGCTGATTTGAACGCCGCGATATGCAGGCAGTGCATAAAACGTAAAAAAGCCGATGAGGCTGGGCAGCAAAAACACAATTGCAGCTAAGGCGTCTGCATTCTTGCGCTTTTTCCACCAGGGAGTGGTTTCGACGATATTTGTGGTTGTCATGTTTCCTTCCTATTGTGAATCCGGTGGCGATAGATTACAATTCGTGAGCGTTCCCGTGAACGTTCACGGAATATAACTAAACACTAAAAATCTGTCAAGCAATTGCATTTACAGATCGTATATCTCTAATGTAAAGAACAGCTTTTTCAGACTGAGTATCTGAAAAAGTTAGTA
>JAHDBW010000398.1 GCA_020630175.1 Anaerolineales bacterium | reverse complement strand
CTGGACCGTGTAAATGCATCAAAACCATCTGGATCAATGCCGCGCATACGGAAGCCTACGTGTCTGTGGCATTTCTTTGAGTCGGGCGCAACTTGAGTAACTTATGTTCCGGAAAGTCCCTGTCCTACTTGCGCTTCTCAGTTTTGGATTGACAGCTTGTATGTGTAGCAACGGCATTAGCGTGCCGGGTGTGAGCACAATGCTTGGCAATCCACGGACTGGTGAAGACTTATTTACAGCAATGGTGCTCGACCCAATACCAGAGTCGGTTACAGTGTTGCATAGTCAAGATCAGCGTTTAGTCGGTAAACAAACAATTTGGCTACACTTTACGATTGATCCAGGCGATTATGATGTGCTCTTTGAGCACTTCATTTGGGAAGAGCACGTAGATCGCTTCCTACCTGAACCAACAGGCGATGTTGTAAATTGGTGGGCGCCAGACACGCTGCCTAACGTTGCGCATTATCAGGTGTTTGATGCAAGTACGTGTCGCTGCTGGAAGCAGATGTATGTCAATGCGGCGCGCACAGAAGTCTACTTTTACGTTGCAATTTCTGCAGATAAACCGTTGCAGCCTTGATCGGTCAAAACTTCATCTAAATTCAATATGCCACCAATTCACGACAACGACAGTAAGATCGTCATCCCTGAACTCTGGAACCCACGGGTTACGCCAGAAAATTATCCAACGGATGAACTGTATTACACCCACCTGATACAGCAATATCAGATTGTGTTGAACGCGATTGAAGCGGTTTCATCTCAGCGCAATAGCACTAATACCTTCTTCCTGACATTGCACACCATCTTTGTCACCGGGGTTGGCTTAGCTATTGGTTACCGCGCCACTTTGTTTAACTCAGACACGCAATGGGTGCTGCTGTTGGTCTTGCTGCCACTGTGGTTGCTGTGCTATTTGTGGTGGCGTCTGATTCGGTCTTTCCGGCACAGCAATGCCAACAAGTTCCAGATTATTGGCGAATTTGAACGCAAGCTACCGGCCAGCCCCTTTTGGCGGGCCGAATGGCAAACGCTGATCAAAAACGGGTCTTATCAACCGATCTCGCGCTTAGAAGAGTTTATTCCGGTGGCGTTTTCGCTAATTTATGTCTTTGGGGCGGTTGTGTGGTTGGTGCTGTAACCACGCTGCCAACGGGCACGCTTGTCATTGTCTTGTTCACCCCATAATCCACACGCTTATTTCGAAGCGCTCTGGCAACAGCATGCGCCCAACTGGGCACAAGGCAACGTCGCGGCTGTGCCTATGCACGCTGGCGCAACCATTCCCGTCGATTACTGTGTCTCGACCATTGCCAGAGTGTGTCAACAAACGCACGCCCCAGCGGCTGCACTTGACGCGGTCATTGAACAACTCGTTGCCGTCTCACCCACGCAATTTCGCTATCCAGCAAGCGCCTTGCATATGTCATTGATTGGCTTTACGCAGCGATATCACGACAAAACCACATTTACGCCTGCACGTTTAGCGCGCCTGCAACGCCTAGCAAGCCAGCATTTACAAACTGTGCCGCCGCTGCACTTTATGCTCAAAGGTGTGGGCATTCTCAACTCACAGATTTTTGTGCAAGTCTTTCCGCATACGCCACAATGGCAACACCTGCGTGAAGCGTTGGACGTTGAAATCCACGCGCTTGGTGAGACGCCCGTAACCTACGCCAACAAAGCGCCCATCCACCTCAACATCATGCGCATTACCGATAATGCCCCAGAACAGATTGCCGCGTTACTGGCCGAAATTCGGCAGCTGCGCGACTATGACTTTGGCGTAATGACCGTGGATGCAATTGAATTTGTGATTACGGATTTTGTGGGGTCAGTAGGGCGGTTGGAGATATTAAAGCATTTCTAGGAGGAACAGTGGACATGTGCGGTCTGAGTGTCACCTTAGATATTGCTATTTCCACATAAAGCAGTATTGACGTTGGCCTCAAAAGAAAAAGCCTTGGTAATCGCCAAGGCTTTTCAAATATTACGTTCGACTGTCTAACCAACGTTTGAGTGAGGCTAAACTTTCACTAGACTTCTTGCCTAACAGCAAGCCTTCAACGCCAATATCCTCATCTAACGCTGGCCAGTGAATGCCATAGCCAGCACCCGCAATTTCAAAATTGTCGCGTTCTGCTTGTGTTGCATGTGTTAAGCGTGGATACCAACCGATTGGCACAGAAACGCTACGCCCATCTTCTAAATCTACAGATAAAGAATCGTGGCTAACAGTCACTGAGGTGACTTTAGGAATTGCTATTCTATTGTCCGCAGAATGCGTCCCAAGCATCATTGAGTTGCTCCAAATTTTCGTAAACAAGTTGTTCTATCTTGCGTAATTCGCTGCGTTTGTAACCGTGGTTGTGCGCTAAAGAAATGACTGGATCCAGCCAAAACTTCACGCTTTGATTATCGCGGTCTATATGCACGTGCTTTGGCTCATTGCAGTCATAAGAGTAGAAGTAGAACCGATAAGGGCCAATGCGCAGTGAAGTAGGCATGAATCTATGATATCACGATGGAAACTCTTTGTTCCCAAAAGGAAACAATTTTTGACCCAAAACATGCGCATTACAGATAACCGCGTGTCTGAAATTGCTGCGCTGCTGAAAGTCATTCACGACTTGTGTGATGATGAAGTTGGAACTAGGCCCGTAGATTGCGTGGCGTTTGTGATTACGGATTTTGTGGGGTCAGTGGGGCGGTTGGAGGTGCTTCACACACTCTAAA
>JAHDBW010000072.1 GCA_020630175.1 Anaerolineales bacterium | reverse complement strand
CGTCCTCTAACACTCCGCTACGATTCTGTCGTTATAATCAATTTATGTACGACTCTCCCGAAAATCAGCAGTTTGACCCAACGCCGCCGCCCGCGCCAAAGACGCCGCCGCGTCCGCGTTCAGTAAGTGTGCCGTTGCCGATCTATCGCGTAAGACTAACTTACGTGCTGATGGTGATCAACACCGCAATCTTTGCAGGGCTAATGCTGTGGTCGTTCTGGGACAATATTTGGTATGCCGCACTACTCTCCTTTGGTTGGAAAGAAAATATTCTGATTGCAAACGGCGAATATTGGCGATTATTTACGGCGATGTTTTTACATGGCAGTTATGCTCATATTGGCGCTAACATGTTGTCCCTATACGTTTTGGGACGGGTGATTGAATCTAGATTTGGTACATTACGTTTTGCATTAGTGTATTTTATTGGCGGGTTGCTAGGCTCTGTGGCTAGTTTTTGGCTAACCGACGCACCTTCGGTAGGAGCCTCTGGGGCGATCTTTGCCTTGATTGGCGCACTGGCTGCGTTCTATCTAAAGAATCGTAAATTATTGGGTGACCGAGCTTACGATAGTCTGCAAAGTATTGCCGTGATTATCATGATCCAACTGGCAATGGGCTCAGGCAGTCAAATTGATAACTGGGCTCACCTAGGAGGCTTGCTTGGTGGACTGCTGATGGCATGGCTCATTGGCCCTTTTTATAGCCTCAAAAAAGGCGCGACTCCAGAGACATTGGTGCTAAGCGATAAAACTAAAAATGCAGTGACGATTATGCTAGGCTCATTTGTGGGGCTTGCGATTACTGCCGCGCTGACGCTGTATGGCGCAACGCAATACCCGCAGCTAGGGGGGTAATGGCCTCGTGTTAAGCAAACAGCAACTCAAACAACTCACCACGCTGCCGCAAACAACCGCCACGTGGCAGTGTTCCTTCCGCCGTTTAGACACCATCATGCTGGGTGCCAACGGCCATCCAACGCGGCCTTACGTGGGCTTGGTGATGGATGAACACACTGCAATCCGAGCTGCGGCGTTTCAAGAAGACGAATTTACAAATTCGGGCATGCAACTCGTGTTGGTCGAGTCTATGCTAGTGCCTGCGCCAAATCTGATTGATGGTGCTTGCCGTCCGCAGACAATCCTGATTGATGATCCGTTCTTGGTGGATTCCTTTGCTGAGGTATTTCAGGATATTGATGTTGAAATTGGCTACAGTGCTAACACCGCTGAACTAGACGACCTCGCCGCCGATTTGCAAGATCATTTAGACCAGTCTTTACAGTCTGGCGTTGAGGCACTCACGGTCAAGCCGGATGCGTTGCCAGTTGAAAATGACTCCTTGCTAGATATTCCTGGCATTACCAATGCGCAACTCAAGAGCTTTTATTTGGCTGCGCAATTGTTTGCGCTAGCAGAACCTTGGTACGTGCTCAATGGGGATGAAGTGATCGCGATTTCAATGCCAGATGAACACGGTTCCGCCCGTTACGCGTCTATTTTAGGCAGCGGCGGTGAAGCCTTTGGCATTACGCTCTACGAATCGCTAGACATGCTGCGGCAGCAAATTGACCCTGAACGCTTGCCAAATGTAACCGATGAAGCGGGCATTGAAGCGCATATGGATCGGGTCAAGTCGCTATCTGTGATTTATTCGGAACCGCAATATATGCATGCTGATGATCTGATTTTTATCGAAGATCATGAGGTGCAAGTGGTGGATATTGAAAGTTATCCGCTGGTGCTCAAGCCGCAAAACGGCGCGCTAGCCCCGCTTACTGTTGATGATATTCGGTGGCTCACGGTCACCATGTTGGCCTTCAACGGCATGTACATGGAAGACGATTTTGACATCCAATTTGACGCCTATGAAAGTATCGTCGGGCTTGAGGCAGCCTTTGGTAAAACGGACTATTACCTGCAATTCCCTGTGCCGTGGCGGATTGCAGATGTTACCTCGCCCTTCAAGTATTCAGATAGCCTGACACAACTGATCTTGAATCGGTGGGCAGCGAGCTCTGACTATGCTTTGCATAATAAAACAGCGCTAATTTGGGCAAAATTTCTCTTGGCCTTTGAAGAATCGCTGGTTGATCTTTCCAGCAAGACCATTGATAGTCATCTGAAAAATGCCTATATTATTGGCT
This sequence comes from Anaerolineales bacterium, assembly GCA_020630175.1. Taxonomy (GTDB): domain Bacteria; phylum Chloroflexota; class Anaerolineae; order Anaerolineales; family UBA6668; genus JAHDIM01. Next base: position 15,158 of record JAHDBW010000072.1, on the reverse strand, counting down.
TTTTTGCGCAACTCAATAGTGATGATGAACAAGCAATACTGCCCGAAATGATGGACGTTGAGCCGCAATTCCTAGCGCAATTTCGCCTATCATCCACGGGCTCTAAAAGCGCCGAGGACCGTTACAAACGCACATGGCGCAAGTTAGCAAAATTCGCGCAGACGCTGTAGGCATTTGGTTGATAGCCATCACAGCACACCTAGGATCCCTGCAACGCGATTGTTATTAACTCGAGTTACGCGCTTAAGCGAGAAAGGCGATGGGTGGCACTTCTGAAAGACATCGGAATAATCTCGGCCCCAAACAAGTCCCTAAGATCATGTAATTCAAAACTTATAAGTGCCATCCATTTATGCATTGTTACTATCAGAAGTGAACGGCACTTACAGCAGCAGTTGTCGCAATACGTACTTATCTATTTTGCGCCTTGATTGCCCAGCTAGCGTTGTAAGTGCCACTCACTTAATCGTCTGCTTTGTATTTATCCAATTGCTTAAACTGGATCCCTATTACAGGTTAGCAGGCACTTTCTCTACGCGAGACACGCGAATTAGACCCAGCCCGACACTATTCTCCATCACGACCCAATCCTGATAACATACTGACATGTACGCTGAAATTGTTCCCAACGTGCCCCAATTGCGGCGCACGTTTCATTACGCCATTCCGCCGGAGTTGGAAGACCAACTTCAGGCCGGGCATTTGGTGATTGTGCCGTGGGGAACGCGGCGTATTCAAGGCGTCATCGTGACGCTCGATGATGATGCACCGCCGGAAGTCGCCCATTTCAAAAACGTTGAAAGCCTCATCGATCCCAAGCCAGTGCTCACGCGTGATCAGCTTGAACTGGCCTGGTGGCTCGCCCGTTACTATCACGCGCCCCTCATCGATTGCGTCACGCTGATGCTGCCGCCGGGCTTAGCCAAAAATGCCGATGTGGAATACTCCCTCATCGTGCCGGAGCCAACGCTCAAAGGGCAAAACGCGCAACAAATTGTCAACTTACTGGCACGCCGTGGCGCGTTGCGCGGGCGGCAATTAGACCGCAGCATGAGTCGTAAGGACTGGCGCAAAGCCATGCGCGGCCTGCTGAGCAAAGGCATTGTGCGGCGCAAAGACGTGCTGGCTTCACCCACGGTCAAACCGCGTAAAGTCACGACTGTTGAACTGACGCAAGATCCCCAAGTGGTTACCGCGCTCAAACGCGTGGTTGCGCCGAAACAATCTAAACCCATTGAAATTCTGGACTACCTGCGCGGCCTTTGGCCGGGGCAACCGGCCTTGCCAGATTTCCGCTACTTTACCGGCGCTACAAAGAAACACTTAGACAGCCTAATAAATGATGGCTGGATTGAGATCGTGCCCAAAGAAACGGTCGTGGTCTGCGCCTTGTCGGCCAGTGTAGCTGCTGATTATTGCGACAAGAACGCGTTTACCGCACCGCAAGCCGTCGGTGTGCTCAATCAACTCATCGATGCCGGCGGGCTTATGCCCCGTGCCGCGCTGCACGCCGCTGACGACTTGCTCAAAGACTTACAAACGCAAGACCTGCTGCGTATTTCAACCAATCCACAGCGGTTACGGTTATTGCCCTCTTTAGCAGAATTGGAGGCGTTTCTCGCGCCACGGCGTGAGCCGCAAAATGCCAAAACGCGCGCCTTAGACTTTTTGGCGGCGCAAGGCGGCGGCCCAGTTGAGCTAAGCTGGATTTACGCCGAAACAGACGCCAAACGCACCCATCTCAATGACTTGGAAGAGCGTGGGTTTGTCGAATTTGGCGAGATCGAAGTGTTCCGCGACTCCTTGCGTGACCGCGACTTCAAGCGTGATGTGCCGTTTACCCTGACCGAAGGCCAGCAACGCGTGTGGACGGAAGTACAAGACGGCTTTGCAATTGCGGCATCGCATCAGCAAAATGACCCTACCGGGGAATTACGGCCATTTTTGCTGCACGGGGTAACCGGCTCTGGGAAAACTGAAATCTATTTACGGGCGGTCAACGAAGCGCTCGAACGGCAGAAGCAAGCCATCATTCTGATTCCTGAAATTGCGCTGACGCCGCAAACCACGCAACGCTTTATGAGTCGCTTTCCAGGGCGCGTGGCCGTTATTCACAGCAAGCTCTCGGTTGGAGAACGCTACGACACGTGGCGGCGGGCGCGTGATGGCAATGTCGATATTGTCATCGGACCGCGTTCAGCCTTATGGTCGCCGCTGCCTAATTTGGGGCTGATCATTCTTGATGAAGAGCATGACGATGCCTACAAACAAGCGCCGCCCATCGAAGGGCCGTACTATCACGCGCGTGATGTTGCCATTGAATACGCGCAGCGCCTCAAAGCGGTTTGCATTTTGGGCTCAGCGACGCCAGACTTGGTGACCTATGAACGCGCTAAGCGCGGTCGTTACCATTACCTAGAAATGCCCACGCGCATTTACGGACACGGCGACCCAGAAACGCAAGGCTTGCTGCCCGCATCCTTGCCGCCCGCGCGCATTGTCGACATGCGCCACGAACTCAAGCAGGGCAATCGCTCCTTGTTTAGTCGAGAATTGCGCAGCGCGATTACGCAAACGCTGGAACGTGAAGAGCAGATTATCCTTTTCCTGAATCGGCGTGGGCAAGCGACCTATGTGTTCTGTCGCGACTGTGGGCACACGTCCAACTGTCCCAACTGCGAGATTCCATTTACGTACCATCGCAAAGGTGACACGCTACTGTGCCATCACTGCAATGCGCGCCGCAAGCCGCCTGAGAAATGTCCGCGCTGCCATAACACGCGTATCAAATTCTTTGGCACGGGCACTGAGCGTGTTGAGGCCGAAATTAGCGCCGAATTCCCGTCTGCCCGCGTGCTGCGCTTGGATGGTGATTCCGCCAAAGGCAAAGACGGCTATGCGCATATTCTGACGCACTTTGCCCTGCATAATGCCGACATTCTCATCGGCACGCAAATGATTGCCAAAGGCCATGACCTACCGCTAGTGACGCTAGTAGGCGTCATCTCCGCTGATGTTGGTCTCACGTTGCCAGACTATCGCGCTAGCGAACGCACCTTCCAAACGTTGACCCAAGTGGCCGGGCGAGCCGGACGCTCAATGCGGGGTGGCCGCGTGATTTTGCAAACGTATATGCCTGAACATTACGTCATTGAAGCTGCCGCCGACCATGACTACAAAGGCTTTTTTGCGCAAGAACGGCAGCACCGCCGACAGCAGGGCTATCCGCCGTATGGCAAGTTGGTGCGCTTTTTGGGGCGGCACCATAATTATTCACAGCTTGAAAAAGAAGCCGCAGCGATTGCGGCACAGGTCCGGCAGCAGATTCATTTGCGTGAGCTCAATAGCACCTTGCTCATTGGCCCCGCGCCGGCCTTCTTTGGGCGTATTAGCGGCGACTACCGTTGGAGCCTGCTGTTGCGTGGGCCGAATCCGGCGCAGGTGCTGCGTGAAATTCAGTTGCCAACGCACTGGTCGGCTGAGGTTGACCCCGTAGCGGTGTTGTAAAGCACGCACCTTTGGCATGAGTTGTTTAGAAACTTGCGTTAAAATACGCCTATGTATCAATTAGCAGTTAAACGAGATTTTGTTGCGCAGCACTTCCTAATTGGCGGTGACTGGGGGCCAGAAAATTTTTGGCATTCACATCATTATGTATTGGAGCTAGTCTTAGAAGGCGCCACGCTAGATCAACATGGCTATTTAGTGGATATTGTTGATGTTGAAGAAAAGCTCAATGCGCAGGTGGCTTATTACAAGGATAAAACCCTGAATGACTTGCCTGAATTTGCTGGCTTGAACCCGTCTATTGAGCACTTTTGCCGCATTGTGTGTGAAAAATTGGCCGCTGAAATTGAAGCGCCAACGATCGGGCGTTTTATCGTCAAGATTTGGGAAAACGACATTGCTTGGGCGTCTTTCTCTGTGACGCGCTAATTGCGCCTCCCTCATCAGCATGCGAATTGGCCTCGTTATTTATGGGCGCTTAGACACCACCTCAGGCGGGTATTTATATGACCGTAAGCTGGTGGCTATGCTGCAACAGCGGGGGCATACGGTAAAACTTATTTCGCTACCTTGGCGAACTTATTTAGCGCATCTGCAAGATAATTCTTCAGATGCGTTTTTTAATACCTTGCGCACGCTAGATGTAGATGTGCTGCTGCAAGATGAACTGAACCATCCCTCATTGGCGTGGCTCAATACGCGCCTGAAGCGGGCGCGGCCAGACTTGCCGCTTCTAAGCATTGTGCATCATTTGCGTTGCAGTGAAAACCATCCGCAGTACGCCCGCCGTAACTACCGCAATATAGAGCGCCGCTACCTAAACAGCGTAGATGGATTTATCTGCAACAGTTACACAACCCAAGCCGTTGTAAAAGACCTGCTGCGCACCCCTAAGCCAATGATTGTGGCAACGCCCGGTGGAGACCGATTTCAACTCCAGCCTGCTGTTGACGCGGTGCGCGCGCGGGCGTTTGCGGCCGGTCCCTTGCGTTTATTGTTCTTGGGGAGCGTTACACCACGCAAACAGCTATTAACAGTACTAGGTGCCTTAAATCACTTGCCAGCAGGCATTGCAACCCTGACTGTGGTCGGTCCGGCGGATGTTAATCTACGACATGCCAACGCTTGTAGAAAGTTTGCGGCTGGTTTGCCCTCTAACGTGACATTTATGGGAAAGTTAGACACCGAAAATGTGAAGTCTCAATTATTGAACTCACAGGTCCTAGTTTTGCCCTCAAATTATGAAGGGTTTGGCATTGTATATCTTGAATCGTTAGCAGCCGGTTTGCCGGTTATTGCGAGCACGTCTGGTGCGGCTAGCGAGGTTATTGGCAACGCTGGATATACAGTTCCGCCGGGTAATGCAACGCAGATCGCCGCGCATATCATGGCCTATCATACTGACCGAGAACTGTTAGCAACCCACGCGCAGCTTGCGCTGCAGCGGTTTACACAGTTCCCAACTTGGGCGCAGTCAATGGCAAACGCCTGTGAATTTATTGAGGGATTTTCAGCATGAGCGAGTCGCTCTGTTTTCAACGTTACCTAAATGCAAAGCGCACGGTAGATGATCGGGCGCTCAACCGGCAAGTTTGGGATGACATGGCCACCCGTGTCGCCCAGAAAAATACGCCGTTGCGCGTTTTGGAAGTTGGCTGTGGCACGGGCACGATGATCCAGCGTGTGCAAGATTGGAATTTGCTTAGCGGCATTCCCGTTGCGTATACGGCCATCGACTCAGAGCCAAAAAGCATTGCGGTAGCGAAGCACAAAGTAAAGGTACCGGCTGATTGGTCGTTGACCTTACAAGCCGCCGATGTGTATGACTTTATTGCAGCTGCCGGTGCTCAAAAATGGGATCTGCTGATTGCACATGCGTTTTTAGATCTGTTTGATATTGAGCGGTTAATGCCGCAATTATTGGGAGTGTTGAACCCCGGCGGACTGTTTTATTTTTCCATCAACTTTGATGGCGAAACAATCTTAGAGCCAACGATTGACGCCGCACTCGATCAACAAATTGTTGACCTGTTTCACCGTTCAATGGATGAACGCGTTATTGATGGCACTGTGTCTGGCGATAGTCGCGCCGGACGCCACTTATTTCAACATTTAGCACAGAACAAGGCGTCTGTGATTAGTGCGGGCGCTTCAGACTGGGTTGTTTTTGCTCAGGCGGGGACTTATCCAGCGGATGAAGCGTATTTTGTGAAGTACATCATTCAGATTATTGAAGATGAACTGACTGGCCATCCAGCGTTAGATGCTGATGCATTTGCGCAATGGTGCGCCAAGCGTAAAGCGCAAATTGAAGCGGGCGAATTGGTTTATATTGCCCATCAATTAGATTTTCTCGGCCGTATTTAGCGGTCATTCTTCGTATTTCGGCATCGCCACTTACTATCGAAATACAACCAACACAATTTAATTGTCAATCAAATGGAAATGCCCATTGTGATGACGTAATAATTTGCTCAGAGACTAGCAGCTTCTTTCGCGATCTATGCCGACGAGCGCGATTTTGCATTGCAAAACTCGTATTGAGGATAGGATAAACGCATGAGTATTATTAATGGTAGTTGCCTGTGTGGAGCAATTCACTATCAGGTAGAAGCACCCGTAAGCTGGTGCGCCCACTGTCACTGCAACATGTGCCGCAAAGCACATGGCTCTGCATTTGTGACGTGGTTTGGCGTCGCAAAGAAAAACTTCAAACTGCTGGCCGGTTCAACGCTCATTCGTTGGTATCGCTCTTCACCGCGGGCGCGGCGCGGATTTTGCAACTTCTGTGGGAGTACAGTATTTTTTGAAGCGCTTTCTGCGCCGGATGAAATGCAAATCACCGTAGCGAGCGCTAAGGACGGGCATTTCTTGAATCCGCAGGGGCACGTGTTTTGGGATGAACATGTACAGTGGGTGGCATTGCACGATACTTTGCCGCGCCTAAACAGCGCCCCGCAACCAACAGAATCAGAGCTTGGACTGGTCTAATTTTCAGACTCGTTAACAAATAGTTCGTTAAAGTTTGACTGATTGTTGCAGTTTGGGGTTTAATATTCACATCTTGTAACAAAACGGTTTTATTTAAATGAATTTTGGGACGCTGCACGTCAAACATCCTGACGGGCCATATAGCGCCTTCACCATCAACCAATCTGCCTTCACCCTTGGCCGGGCCAGAACTGACAAACAGTTAGTGCTCGACCATGCCACAGTTGGCAATGTGCATGCCCGGGTTCTCATTGAGAATGGGCGGCTCTATATTGAATCGCTAGACACCGCTTACGATGTCTATGTTCGTGGAACCCGCTTGGTTCCTGGACATCGGGTTAGCGTTGCAACCCAAGAACCTTTTGAGGTTGGCGGGTTTACCCTTGGTTATACCCCTCCCACAACGCGAAGTATTATTCCGCCGCCTAGCCAGCAATCGCCAATTGCTGGAGGAATGGCCGCATCTACGCCTAGTATTGATGATGTTTTAGGCCAAGCGGAAAGCGAAGCGATTAATAGTGGTCCTATTTCTGCGACTGGCACTATGGATGCGGTATTCAATCCTGAATCGCAGCCTTCCATTCTTGCGCCTGATGCGCCGTCAGCCACAAATGTGGCCCCGGCACCAGATGCAGGTGGCCGCGTTGTGCCGCCCCCACCGCCGCCGAATGCAGCCGGCCCCAAAAAGCGCCGTTTCCCACTTTGGTTACTTACATTACTTATGTTGGTGCTATGTGGGTTGTTATGGTGTGTGGGCTTTGTCATGTATCGTCAGATTTGCGCGCGTGCTGGTGATGCGCTGCCATTCTGCAGCGTTAATTTGCCAAGCGTGCCCGGTGGAGAAAGCACCGGTGAAACCGGCGGTAGCGTTGAAAGCCAAGCGCCAGACGATCCAAACAGCGTTACACAACAATTTCTAAGTAGCGCCGCGCTGTTATTTATTCAGCCAAACGCAGATGGCACCGTTTCGCTCGTATCGCAACGCTCTGGCGCATCTGCTAAGTTGTTGGCGGCAAATAAAGACGGTATTCGCATTTTAGACAATTGGCAATCGCAAGGGCGTTTTGCTGTAGCTGTTATAGAAGACGATGCGGAGAATCTGTACCTGATCAATGCGCGCAGTGGTGAATCCGTTGGGCCAATCAATCCCGGCTGGGGGGCGATCGTTGCTGGCGATTTTGCGCCTAGTGGTGGCCTTATTCTTGTTGAAGCTGTGACCAATAATCAGAGCCAATTCTTCCCGATCGATGCCAATGGCGGTATCCGCGGCCAACTCGACTTTAATCCCTAATCATGCAAACTGCACATTATTTTATTCAATCTGTCCGCCGGGTCAGTCTATTTGCGATCCTTGGTCTGGCGGCGCTGCTAAGTTCAGCTTGCGCGCAGCGTGGGCTTAGTGCGTTCTCTCCTGACGGGGAAAATTTCGCCATTATTACAGACGATGGCCGCCTAATTGTGGCTGATCCGATTGGGATTGATCAACTTGAAATTACTGCTGCCGGTGAGTTGCGGCCCGGCTTTGGGGTAAGTTTTAGCCCAGACGGCCAGCAAATTGCGTATGTTACGGTAGAGGGCGGGCTGTGCACAACCAACCTAGTAGAAGGCAATCGGCGCTGTGTTTCGATGCCGCCAGGCATCAACAGTGGGCTAGTGTCGCACGCCCCAAATGGGAACACAATTTTCATTCTTGCCAATGGCACGCAATGGATTGTGCAACTGTTTACACCGTCTGGCTCGCAAGTAACTGACCAGTCTTACAGCGGAATTGATCACGCATTCTTCCCGCAGGCGCTAGTTAAGCAAGACAATATTAGTGGCAGTAACAGTTGGCGCATTAGGCCTGGGCAAGTGATAGACCCGCAGTTTGTGTTTATTCGCTCCGGGCAAGCCGAACGCTTTCAGCTAACAGAAGATGGGCTGATTGAACTTGGCGCAACAGAACTAGTGCTGACCCAAGAGATGCTGTCGGCCTTGCAACAGCGTGATCTCACGAATATCAGCAGCGGGGCGCTTTCGCAGAATGGGCAATATATTATGTGGCGCACAACCGACGGACGCCTGCTGTTGTTAGACCTCAGTACGCCAGATGCTGCAATAAAACAGCTCGCAACCGGTGCGGTGATGCGGTTTGCTTTCTCGCCAGATAGCCAAACCGTGACTTGGTCAGACACAACCGGAGTTTGGATTGCAGATAGCAACGGAGACAATGCCACGCTTGCCAACAGCGGCGGCGAGTTGGCCGGTTGGGCGCCGTAGGTAGTTCCTCTGTTAGCCCAACCCCCGCGTAGGCTAAGATAAACTGTATATTCTCTTAGCCGCCCACTGGCGTTTTGAAATCGTAAATGCCATCTTTGATGGGCCACTGTTTGCCGCAAGCGTCTGCGTTACAGTCAACGCTGCTTTCTGTTTCTGTTACCGCCACAGAGCCACATGCTGGGCAGCGGAAGAATTGATCGGCTGGCGCAGTAGCGCCGTTGTTGCCGGTGTCTGAGCGCACAAATACGCTCGGGGTGACCTGCACCAAATTACCCGTGGTAGAGGCTAAGCGATCTAGCGCAACCAATAGCCCCGTTGGAATAGCCCGCTTTAGAAAACCCGCCCGAAAGTGAGACACAGTGCGAATATTCCGCACAGAAAAATCAGCTTCAGCCAACAGCGCTTTGACAGACTTAGGATGAAAGTCAAAGTTCATCGCCACAAACTCCACTTGCTCTAGCGTGTAGGGGCTCCAGTCTTGCTTGCCAAAGGCATAGCGCAGCATGGCTTTGAGGTTCTGCTTGTTGGCATACTCCAGAATAAACGCACTGTTAGGTTGTAACACCGCCCGAATTTGCGCCATGGCTTTATGTGGTTCTTCTAGGTGATGGATCACGCGCACCATTTGGGCAGCGTCAAATAGGCCCGGTGCAAAGGGCAAGCTGTAAACATCCGCAGCGATGAATTTGTAGCGGCCAGCGGCATCACCAAGACGCGCCCGCGCCTGTTGCATTTGCGTGAAGCTGTAATCCATCAGCACCACTTCATCGAACATATGGAACTCGTTTGTTAGGCGGCCAGCGCCAGCCCCTAGTTCCAGCATCCGCTTGCCGGTTGTGGGCAACAGATGTTTTAGCGCCGCACGTTCGGCGCGGTCTTCATAAGCACGGCCACCTTCTTCCCAGAATACATTCTGGTAGTCAGAGCCTTCATAGTCACAATAGCGTTGAGTCATAAGGTGTATGTTAAAACAACAAGCAGGTTGCTTCAAGGTGCAGTTCTTATTTGCCGCCCCCTGACACAACCTGCCAGATTAGAAAACCGTCTTTTTTATTCGTCTTCTGGAATAACTTCCTCACCACCGGTAATTTTAGCCAGTGGATCGTCAAGATGGTCATCAAAGGATTTGCGAATGCCAACTAAGCCTTCGCTAAGCTCGGTATCGCTAACTGGGATGGACACATCAACTGGGAAAGCGACTTGAATCGTGTCATTCACGAGGATATTCATATCAAGCGCAATCGGTAGCAAGGTGCCTTCAGGCAGCGTGATATCGGTAATGCCGTTGATGGTGCCAGCTTCGCCTAACAAGCGCACCGTAACCGGCAAATCATTTAGCAAGATTGGCTCTGTAAGCTGAATCACCGTTGTTTGTTGCACTGGGATATCGAGCGAGATCGGCACAATTTCATTAATTGGAATGGTGGTGGTGATGGTTGAAGACTGCATGCTTTCAAAACCATCGGCAATCCCTTTGACCAGCGGTTGAATTTCCGTCTCTGGCAGTGATTGCACCACATTCAAAATTTCTTTGTTCGCCTGATATTGACGCCATAACAACACCCCACCGGCAATTAGCAGTAAGTTCATTAATAAGGAGAACAAAATCGCGAGGTTTTGGAACCAATCCCAACTGCGGCCCCAGAAGCTTTTCCCATTACTAGCTGCAACGGTACCGTTTGGCTTATTTGGTGGAGGCGGGTTACCGGCTGGACGAATACGCCCAGTGCTCTCTGTGCTGCTTGCTGGCTTTTGTTGTTGTGTTGTGGCGCTAGCGCGTCTTGGCGGTTTCACAACCCCTTGTTGGCGCGGCGTTGCATTAGAAGGTGAGGTGCCCGGCCGGACTTGGCCTTGTTGCAAAGGCTCTTCTGCGTTTAGGTCTTCGCTGAAGCCACGCACTTTATCTAAAAAAGAAGAAAAAGAATTGCTGTTATCGTCGCGTTTTTCTGCCATTATTGCCTCTAAAATTGGGATTCACATCGTTGCTAGTTATGCCGGGCGCAGTTCGCTAGCATTTACCTTACTAATGTATGCGGTCAATAATAGCATCGTGGACGACTGTGGGCAAACAGGCTTGACTAAAGCTGACGGTAGGGTTAAGAAAGTTAACGTTGGTATTGTAAATTGGATTGCGCATGCAGGGTTCAGATGGAAATCGTATAAAAAAACACTGGCTATTGTTGGAATTTGGTATGAGTGGATGGTAACATCTTTCCTTAGTACATAAGCGCTATGCATAAGTGCAGAGATGAAGAAGGAGTTGGCCATAGATGTTTAAACGTGCCTACAGACTAGTTGTCATTATTGTTATTTTTGCGATTGTTCCAAATTCATTCGCCGCCCCACTACAACAAACGAATTTGTTGACCAATGGGGATTTTGAAAACCTAAATTACAATAAAGTTAATACCAATATATATGAGCCGTACGGCTGGAAGATGTGGTGGGCAGATGCCAGTATGCCACGGATGGCGAACCAAACTGATGACTGGCACATGCCAGAGGCTTGGCAATACCGCGACTCAGAGCGTACGAGCAGTTTTTTTCCGGGCACAAACGGCCCAATAATTTTTGAATCGACGGTGTATTACAAGCCGTCGTGGTGGTCGTTATACCAAGATGTGCCCGGACTTACGTCTGGCCATGAGTATAAATTCAGCATTGATTTGTATCCGATGCTGCTGCTGGATTGGAACCAAAACGACTTCTTAGGCACGTATCCAAATCCTGCCGCAACGGAGTTCCGCTTAAAAATTGAAGAAAGTGGGCAAGTCATCAAAGACACGGGGTTTATGCCCCTTGCGCATAACTTTGACTGGAAAAATTACGGCATCACCTTTGTTCCTTCCGGTGCATCAGCGCGGGTCGCTATTGAGTTCCGCAGCCGCTTCTCTATTAATTACAACGGTGCCACGATTGATAACGCCCAGCTTGTGGCAACCGGGAACACCGGCGTCGCGTCATCGGCTAGCACCGCAACGCCTGTACCAGCCGCCGCCACGGCGACGGCCACGCCAGTGCCCGCTGCCACCGCCCAACCAACCGCAGTGCCCGCCACGCAGGTGCCTGCAACCGGCCCAACAGCAGACTGGGGCGCGTACCATCGCCAACTAACGGCCACCGCGCAAGCTGCACAGCCGCAAGCGACACCTGTCCCCCCAACAGCCGTGCCGCAGCAAGTTGCGTCTGTTGCTACAAGCGCGCCAGCACAGCCGCAGCAACCGGTACGCGCTGTGCCAACCCCGTTCGAAGTGCCGCCTATTGAAGCAGATGGGAATATGTACTACACCGTGCAGGAGCAAGATTCGCTAGTGCGCATTGCTTCGATTGCCTGCGGGGAAACGCTAGACTGCTTGGAAAAGATCAAGTCACGCAATAACCTCAGCAGCAATATTATTTATGTTGGCCAAAAACTGATTGTCGGCCCATTTGAGGGAAGCCCAACCCAACCACAAGCAGAGCCAACCGCAACCCCAGAAGAGGCGGCCGCAGAGCCAACGCCAACTGCCACGCCTGAAGAGGTGATTGAAGTTGCCGCAGCTACGGTTGCGCCAGAGCCAACAGCGGCACCGGTTGCAGCACCTGCGCCAGCGCTGGCTAACGTCTGTGTTACCTTGTTTGAAGACTTAGATGGCGATGCGCAACGTTCAGCCAGCGAGCCTGTCTTGCCCGATGCACCAATCACGCTGCTTGATCCGGCAGCTGATGTGACAATTGGCAAAGGTTTTGCCTCACGCGATGCAACGCCAACCTGCTTCCGTGAAATTTTGCCCGGCAGCTACACCGTCAGCGTGAGCTTGCCAGACACGCACACCGCCACAACGCGTGAAGAATGGTCGGTAGAAATCACCAATAGCGATAACGTAGACCTAACATTTGGTGCCCAACCAGCCGTGGCAGAGTCGGGCAGCGCTTTTCCGAGCATTCCGCTCTGGTTGATTGCCTTATTTGGCATTGGCTTTGTTGCGCTGCTTGGTCTAGTGGTAACGGCCATTGTGTTACGGAGCCGCTCAAAAGCGTAAGCGCATTTCTGATGCCAGTTCAAAGCAGTCTGATTGAACAATCAGGCTGCTTTTTTTGTTAATCCACATTAAACTGGGGGCATGACAACTCTCGGCAATAGCATTACCCTAAACACGCTTTCGCACACGCCATACCCTACATTTCAACAGTTGCTTGCCACTGAGCCGGTGGCGTGGGTGCCAGCATTCAACATGTGGTTAGTGACGCGCTACGCTGATGTAACGGCCATCCTCAAAGACGCGGACACCTACACGATGGTCCCGCCGCCGCACAGCCATAATCCCATGCAAGACACATTTGGCCCCATGATGTTAAGCATCGACGGGCCAGCGCATAAACAAATCCGCGATGTGTTTATGGAGCCGTTCCGCCCCCGGCAAGTGCGTGACTGGTATACCGATGTCATTCAAAAGATCGCCACAGCGCTCACCCTTGAAATTGCTCAGCAAGAAACAGTCGATTTAGACAGCGCCTTTTCAGATAAATTGGCCATCTACACCGTGGTGGCTGCGCTAGGTTTAGAAGTAAACGATATTGAACGCTTCCGCGATTGGTACGCCGACTTTGGCGCTGCAATTGGCAACCTCAGCAATGACCCGGCGCTGCGGGCGCGCGGGCAAGCAACGTTTGCCAAGTTTCGGGCGTTGGTGATTGATCAAATTGAAACGCTGCGTGACGCGCCGAATCAATCGATTCTAAGTGGCATTGTGCACGCACCAGACAACGCCTTAACAACAGATCAGATTGTGTCCAATGTAGCGCTGACGTTTTTTGGCGGCGTTGAAACCGCTACGGCAATGCTTTCTAACACGCTGTGGGCTTTGTTGAAGCATCCAGATCAGTTAGCCGCCGTCCGCCAAACGCCAGCCTTGCTGAATAATGCGTTAGAAGAGGCGTTACGCTGGGAGGCTCCCGTGCAATCTGCTATGCGCTTCCCCACGCGTGACGTGCGTATTCACGGGGTAGATATTGCGAAAGGCGATAAACTGTATTGCATGCTTAGCGCGGCCAACCGTGATCCACGCGTGTTTTCAAATCCAGACGTGTTTGATATTCAGCGCCCGAATGCCAATAAGCACTTGAGCTTTGCCTACGGGCCGCACTTTTGCTTTGGCGCACCATTAGCCCGCCTCGAGGCCACACTTGGGATTGCAACGCTGCTCCAGCATTTACCTGCAATGCAGCTAGACGCGGCACGTCCCAGCCAGCCGATTGGTCATGAGTTCCGCGCCCCAGCTGATCTTTGGGTGATCACCAACCCAGACTGACACCGCGCAGCACTATAAAAAAGGACACACTATGAAAAGAGCACTCATCATCCTCCCGATCATCGGGCTGATTGCCGCCGGGCTAGCCTGGGCAGGTAGCGCGAATGGCCGCACGCTTAGTAATGGCTGGGCCTTGTTTGCTGTATGTGTCGCAGTTGCGTTTGCGATTCAATGGGTGGTGTTTGTGCCCTCATTTGCCTTCAAAACTGAAGCCTTCTTTGACCTAACTGGCAGCCTAACGTACCTAACAATGTTGGTGATGGTTATCCTGCTCACGCCTGCGCTTTCTCCACGTGGCTGGTTACTCTGCGCGTTGATTGGCATCTGGGCGGTGCGCTTGGGAACCTTCTTGTTCCGACGCGTACGCGCAGCAGGACACGATTCGCGGTTTACTGAAATCAAAAAATCGTTTTGGCGCTATTTCGTTGTTTGGAACATTCAGGGACTGTGGGTGACATTCACACTTGCGGCAGCCTTAGCCGCGCTTACTGCTAGCCAGCAACCCAAGCTGGGGATTTTTGCCGTAATTGGCGCGCTGTGCTGGGCGATTGGCTTTGGAATTGAGGTGGTTTCCGATGCTCAGAAAACACAGTTCCGCGCCGTTGCCGCTAACAAAGGCAAATTCATATCTACTGGATTATGGGCATATTCTCGTCACCCTAACTACTTTGGGGAAATGTTACTGTGGATCGGCATTGCCATCATCGCCTTGCCGGTGTTGAGTGGCGCGCAATATATAACGTTACTATCGCCTGTGTTTGTGGTGTTGCTTATCAGCCGAGTGAGTGGGATTCCAATGCTAGAAAACGCTGCCGACGAACGCTGGGGCGGCCAAGCCGATTATGAAGCCTACAAAGCCCAGACGCCAGTCTTGGTGCCCATGCCAAAACGCGGCTAAACAACGCACGCAATCTGCGACATTACAATTTGCAGCGCGTCTCTGCGTAAATCTCCATAATTCGTATATAGTTTTTATAGGCTAGCTAGAGATTTGTGATTTTCTAAATAGCCAGTCAATCTATTTTGTCTACTCTGTGTAGCAATCGAATTCAACCTATGACCACTCCCTTTGCACAACTGCTGACAACAGCAATTTATCAAATCCGAGCC
>JAHDBW010000397.1 GCA_020630175.1 Anaerolineales bacterium | reverse complement strand
GAACTGCTTATTCCAGACGAAGTTGTGCTCAGCCAAGGTTGGAGTGGTGACGTCGCATTGGCATACTACGAAACTTGGGACGATGACGCTGAAGACGGCAACTGGTACTACTCAATTCCAGAAGAAGGCGCTGTGAAATGGCTTGATAACATGTGTATCACCGCTAGCAGCACCCGCAAAGCAACCGCTGCCCACTTCATGAACTTCTTGATGGGTGCTGAAGAAGGTGCTGCAATCACCAACTACAGCTACTACGCCAGCCCGAACGACGCGGCAAAAGAATTCATCTTAGAAGAAATTCTAGAAGACCCAAGCATCTTCCCACCAGACGAAACCTTCGAAAAACTCGAATGGCTCGTTGAACCAAGTGACGAAGGCCTCGTGCTTTACGATCAAATGTGGACCGCCATCAAAGCTGGTGGCTAACCAGTAGCGCTTCGCTAAACACAAACAAAAACAGGCAGTCCTTTGGCTGCCTGTTTTTACATCTACTAGTCACAGAATGAATTCTGTTGCTAGTGATACAAACATGCTGAAGCATGTTAGGCAGTTTACTGAACATGCTTCAGCATGTTTACCTACCTAACAATGGATTTCAATCCATTTACCCTTCCAGCTCACACCGCACCAACCTTAGAAAACACTATGACAACCACTGACTTCTCAAAATACAACACGCAAGACCTGTGGCAAAAGGATGTTGATCACGTCATTCATCCGTGGGCATACTATCCAGAGTTTTCTAAAGAGGGGCCGTTGGTGGTCGCCGAAGCAGAAGGGCCTTATGTGTTTGACACAGATGGCAAGCGTTATCTAGATGGCATTGGCGGTATTTGGTGCGTCAACATCGGTTACGGGCGGCCAGAGATGGCGCAGGCCATTGCCGAGCAAGTGATGAAAATCCCTTACTTCAATGCCTTCACTGACACCACCACGCCAACCGTCGCCGAGTTTGCCAGCCGTTTAGCGGAGATTGCACCCGCCTCGCTCAATCACGTCTTTTTTAGCACCGGCGGCTCCGTTGCCAATGACTCGGCTATTCGGATTGCGCACCACTACTTTAGCCGGTTAGGCCGTCCAGAAAAGCGCAAAGTGATCTCACGCGTCAATGCCTATCACGGGTCAACTTATCTAGCGATGTCGCTAACCGGCATGGTGGACAGCCACAAAAACTTTCACGTAGACAATGAAATGGTGGCGTATGTCAGCTGCCCCGATGTCTACCGCCGACCAGACGGGCTCTCTGAAGCGGAGTATTGTGATCAACTCATTGCCGAGCTTGAAGCAAAAATTATCGGGATGGGTCCGGACACCGTGGCCGCATTTATTGCCGAGCCGATTTTAGGCTCTGGCGGTGTGATCGTGCCGCCCGCAGGCTACCATCAGCGCACGCACGCTGTGTGTCAGCAACATGATATTTTGTACATTTCAGACGAAGTGGTGACTGGCTTTGGCCGCTTAGGCCACTGGTTTGCCTCAGAAGATGTGTTCGGCATTGTGCCAGACATGATTACCAGCGCCAAAGGCATTACCAGCGGCTATTTACCCTTAGGCGCAACGCTCATATCAGACAAAATCCACGATGTGATTAGCTCGCAAGAGTACGGCGCAAACACGTTCTCGCATGGCTTCACCTACAGCGGCCATCCGGTGGCGTGTGCCGCCGGGCTGATGAACATGCACATTATGGAACGCGACGGCATTCTGGAACATGTACAGCAAATTGGGCCATACTTTGAAAGCGCCCTCGCCTCTTTACTAGACTTGCCCATTGTGGGCGATGTGCGCGGCAAGAAATTTATGCTTTGCGTTGAAAATGTTGCCAACAAAGCAACAAAAGAAATGCTGCCCGATGAGGCAAAAATCGGCAAGCGTATTGCCAAAGCTGCCGAAAAACGCGGGCTCATTGTGCGTCCGTCGGGTCACCTCAACATTATGTCGCCACCGCTAACGCTTACCAAAGCCCAAATCGATGACCTAGTGCAAATTCTACGCGACTCGATTACCGCTGTTACCGATGACTTAGTGCGCGACGGCTACAAAATCGGATAAGCGCTACCCAGCACAAACTGACAATGCACCCCACTCTTATCATCCTCAACGGCGCAGTTTATACGGTGGATGCCAACAATCCGCATGCTGAAGCAATCGCCATCACCAACAATCGCATTACGCATGTGGGAGACACGGCCACGCTCAAAGCATTGGCTGGGCCGGAGACGACAGTCATTGACGCCAAGGGCAAAAGCGTTTTGCCGGGCTTTATTGATAGCCACTTTCATTTGGAATGGGGCAGCCGCACGCTGATTGGCGCACAGTTGCAAGGCATGAAAGAGATGCCAACCGTGACAGCGGCCATTCAAGCTTGGCATGCTGCTAATCCAGAGGCAGATTGGGTCTTAGGCCAAGGCGCTTCTTATGCCCTGCCAACGCCGCACGCCCCGCTCACCCGGCAACTCTTAGACAAGATTGAAGCAACCAAACCGTTGGTGATTACTGCCTTTGACATGCATAGTATGTTTGTCAATAGCGCGGCGCTGGCAGCGGCTGGACTAACGCACGGCACCGATCAGCAGTTAGAAAACGGCACGGTGGTCGTTGATGCAGACGGCTTCGCCACCGGTGAAATTTACGAGCTAGATGCAATGCAACTCATTTACGATGCGCAGCCAACGCCCAGCAAAGCCCAACGCAAAGACACCATCAAGGCCGGACTGGCCTTGTGCGCGCAGCATGGCATCACCAGCGTCCACAACATGGATGG
>JAHDBW010000071.1 GCA_020630175.1 Anaerolineales bacterium | reverse complement strand
CAGGGCGCTAACCGTAATAAGCCAAGCCAGTTGATCAAACGCGAGATCAAAGGCCCCAGTTGTCGGGATCTGATTTGGAATAAGCTGCGTTGAGACCAAATTAGAATTACTGCCAGCCGTCCCTGAGGCAATAACCTGAGCAGTATTGTCAATTCGGCTCGGTGCCACAGCGTTGCCATTGATGCGGGCTGTAATCACAATTGCAACCGTTTCGCCACTGGTCATATCTCCAATTGCTACAGAAACTGCGCGCGTTGCCGGATTGTAACTTGCGCCGCCTTTACCGCTCGTTGCGCTGATGTAATCAAGACTAGTTGCCAATGTATCAGTCACCGTCACGCCAGAGAGCGGGGTGCTGTTGGGATTGGTCACATTGAGCGTGTAGACTAGCGTATCGCCCGCAGAACCAATCGTTTGGCTTACAAGCTTAGTGATGCGCGGACCCTGTACCGTCACATTTGAGTTCGCCACGGCGGGCGGAATTTGCGTTGGTGTTGGCACAATGGGTGCTGCCGTTGGCGGCACTTGCGGCACCGCAGTCGGCGTGCTGGTTGGCACTGGCGTTGCGGTAGCCGTTGGGATTGGCGTCGCTGTAGATGCCCGCTGCGCCACTTCTTCTTCAATGGCCGAAAGCACAGCACCAGAGGCTAACCCTGCATCAATATCTGTCAATGTTTCACCTGCCGCTAAGCTGATGACGCCTGTGCGCCCAGTGGCTCGATCAGCGTCGCTGTCGGCAGCTGGGTCTAGTCCTTCTTCAGTCAGTGTAAATCCGTGCCCAGCAAGCGTTTCAAACTGCACGACATAGTCACCCGGTTTCAGACTTGTAAATTCATAGCGTCCTTCAGAATTGGTTGTTGTACGCGCTACTTCTGTGCCTTGCGCGTCACGCAGGATCACGGTGACGTTGGCCAATCCAGCTTCGTTGCTATCTTGGCGACCATCGGCATCGGTGTCAAACCAAACGTAGTTGCCAATGCTGCCAGTCTGATAGATCCCCGCATTCCAAGTAAGGTCAGATTCGCCAGCCTCTAAGGTTGTCAGCGGCGTTTTGCCCGAGGCGATATCAGCGTCGCTATCTACAGCGTCATTACTGCCAGCGTTTTGCGTAGTGAACATGCTGCCAGATGGCGCTTCAAATTGCACTGAATATTGCCCTGGAACAAGGTTACTGAACAGGTAGCGACCGTCACTACCCGTTGTGGTGCGGGCAACTTCGTCGCCGCTTCCGTCTAACAAGATCACAGTTACGCCTGCGACGCCTTGTTCGTTATTGTCCTGAATGCCATCGGCGTTAGTGTCTTGCCAAACAATGCTGCCGATTTCTGCCGGTGCCAACGTTGCTGTTGGCGTGACTGTACCTGTTGCCGTTGGGGTGGCAGTGCTGGTTACCGTCGGCGTTGCGGTAAGTGTTGCTGTCGCAGTTACAGTTGCCGTTGCTGTAGCGGTCGCTGTTTCGGTTGGCACACTGGTTGATAGCGGCGCAACAGTATTGGTTGCAGTTGCAGTCGCCGTGCTTGTTGATGTTGCAGTCGCGGTTGGCTCCACAGTTGGGACCGTTGTTGCCGTCTCAGTCGGTGCGACCGTTGGCGTTTCTGTCGGCGTTGCCGTTGGCTCCGACGTTGGCAGCGCTGTGGGGGCGGGCGTTGTGGCCGGTGGCGCTAAGGTTGGCGTCTCGGTTGGGATAGCGGTTGCGGTGTTTGTTGGTACAACCGTTGGTGTTTCTGTTGCCGGAACATCCGTTGGCGCAGGCGTTGTTGCTGGTGGTGCCAAGGTAGGTGTTTCCGTCGGAACTGGCGTTTCCGTTGCAGTTGGGACTGGGGTCGGCGTTTCCGTTGGGATTGGTGTATTAGTCGCGGTTGGCACCGGTGTTGATGTATTGGTTGGTACCGTTGTTGGCGTTTCTGTTGGTGTATTAGTCGGCACCAAGGTTGCTGTGGCGGTGAAAGTAGGCGTTGGTGTAAAGGTAGGAGTCGGTAGCACCACGCTTGCTGTTGCTAGATCGTGGTCATCTTCGTCACCAGTTGCTTTACCGTCTTCTGTGATTTCGTCATCAACAGCGTTAGTAGTTTCTCCAAGGCCGTTTTCATTGGTGTTATCAAAGGTGCTGTCCACGTCCGTTGGCGCGACATTGCCAGTGTCAGTGTCGTCATCCGCTGCGCTAATTTCGGCATGGTTGGTGAGCGTTGTGCTGTTGTAATCGCTGTCAATTGTGGCAGTGAGTTCAAATTTGACGCTATCGCCATTTTTGAGCTGATCAATTGTGAACGTGCCGTCGGCGTTGTCAGTAATCGCAACTGCGGATGGGTCTAATGGGGTTGCGGACGGTGTGCCGTCAACGCCGGTTGCGCTAACAATACCGCCTTCGGTTTCTGTAACTGTGGCCGCATTTGAGCTCGTGTAGCTCAAGCCGCTGCTTACAAGATAGTCTGTCACGGTGATGTTATGCGCCACTATATTGCCTTGATTGAAAATTTCAATTTCAAAGGTAACAGGAGCACCAGGACTCAGCGTGCCAGCGGTGACCAAAGTTTTACGAAGCGCCAAGTCAAACACGGGCTGTGTGATCGTTGCTGCTGCGCCGTCATGGTCATCTTCATCGCCAGTGGCATTGCCATCTTCGGTGATTTCGTCATCTACTGCGTTGGTGGTTTCACCGTCCCCGTTTTGATTTGTGCTATCGGGCGTGCTGTCCACGTCTGTTGGGGCCGCATTACCGGTATTGGTATCGTCATCAGCCGCGCTAATTTCAGCATGGTTGGTGAGCGTCGTGCCAGTAAAATCGGCGTCAATCGTGGTTGTAATTTCAATGATGACGCTATCGTCCGGCGCTAAGGTATCAATACGGAACGTGCCATCGGCATTATCCGTAATCACCACGGCATTGTTGTCATCCGTTAGCGTGACGGTCGCAGCGTTGCTGCTGGTGTAGCTCAAGTTGGCATCCGTCAGATAGTCAATAATATCGATGTTGAAGGCTGGCACATTGCCTTGATTGAACACCTCAATGTTGAAGGTCAGCGTGTCGCCAGCTGCTTTGACGCCAGTGCTGGTCAATTGCTTACGCAACGCCAGATCAAAGCGCCAAATCACTTCATCCACTTGCGCAGTGTCACTGTCAGTTGGGTCATCTAGGCCGTCTATATCCGTCCCATCACTTGTGGTGGGATTGCCGCTCGTGTTAGCTGTGTTGGTCAGGTCACCGTCGATAGTGGTTTCGTAGTACAGCACCAGCTTGGCGTCTGGAGCCAGTGGTTCTGTGCCAGAAAGCACCGTCATGTCTGTGCGCGAAATGCTTAGGTCTGCATCGGTGACGGTCACAGCGTCTAAGTAGGAATTCCCTGTGTTTGTGATTTCAAAACAGTAGGTGATGTTGGTGCCGTTTTCTTCGGTCACCAATTCACTGCCGTTGCAACTTGCACCAGAATCGTGCCCTTCATAAACAGTCTTTTCAATTTCAATATCAGGGATCAGTTCACGTAAGCCGAAATCGACATCGCGACGATCATCCCCAGCGCCTAAGACAAATGCGCCTGAACTTAGCACGGTGCCAAAGGTCGTATTCGCGCCATCATCTAGGTCAAAGGTTTGTTCAAAAACTGCAGTCGGCAGCGTGGTGTTGGTACTTGGATCAATGGTGACGGTGTAACCACTAGCGTTACTTGGCCGTAATCCGTGCGTGTCAAAGTCAAACAGATATTCACCATTGGCATCTGTAAGCACAGAAAGGTTTACCACAACGCCTTGATCATCGGTGCCAGTCAGGGTGACCGTAACGCCTGCCAACGCCGCTTCATCAACATCTTTGATGCCATCACCATCGGTATCATGCCAAACCAAATCTCCAACGGATGGTTCTACAACTTGCGCAGATACATCGTTTGAATACGCAGGCAAGCTGGTTTCTTCAGTGTTGATGCCAAATTGATTGGTGTAAATGTCGCCTTCATTGTTACCGGAGGTATCCAGTTGTAAGACAAACGCTTGCGTGCCACCATCGGCTGCAATCGGACCCGGCCATTGAATACGATAGGCCGTCACAGCCGCCGCATTTGCCGGACAAGTTCCTGCACCGCCATTGGTGGGCGTTGCCGCGCCGTTGACAGTGCCATCACCGTTACCTGCACACCAGTTCGTGCTGCCAGATGCGAGATCATTTGTATTCGCAGTGCCCAACGTAAGGTGGGTTGGGGCGCGGTCAATGGTTTCTGGATCATCAGCTGAGAACAAAATAGATGCCCCAGCTGGTAAGGTGACATTGTTGAAATCTAAGTCGCCGGTGAAATTTGAAGCAGGGGTGCGGCCGTCTGTGTATGTATCGCCGCCGCTGCCAAATGGCCCGATGCTGTCATCGCCATTGAATGGCAAGACGTCGATCACATCGATGTTGGTCATTGCGCCTTCGGTGTTGTTGACGATTGTGAGCGTGTATTGCAGTTGTTCATTTGGTAAGCGCAACGGCGTTTGCACGCTTTTGAACGGAATAAGAATAGCGGGCACTTGCACCAAAACCGTGTCTTGGGCGGTGCGTTCGTCTTCTTCAGAAATATCAACTGGTGAACTCACAATCGCACTGTTGGTCAGAATGGTGTTGTTCGGGGTTGATGCATCAATTAGCGTTTCAAAGGTAATTGGATCAATAACGTCGTTGGCATTGCGCAGACCAAGATCCCAGACCAAAACGGTTTCATTGGCTTGGGTACAGCTAGCGTGCGGCGTTGCAGCGGCAGTACAGGTCACTTGCTGGCTTGGATCGATTGATGCCGAGGCACCCACATAGCTCATTTCTGGCGGTAGAACGTCCGTGACATAGACAGGCGCTTCGATCGCGTTGCCGTTGGTTGTAAATGTTGGCGTAAGGGTCCAGCTCAAGGTGTTTCCGGCGTTGATCGCCTCCAAACTGCCTGTTTTTTCAATGCGCGTAATCCCACGGGCAAGTAGGACGCGGTCACCGCAAGGGCTGGCGTTGACGTGCGACTCTGCTGCGGTACGCGGATCATATGAACATTGACGCCAGTCGTCTTCCCATTCATCAATCCGGAAAGTGGCGTAGTTTGGCAAAACCGTGCCGATTGGATTGTCGTTATCTAACGCGCGATGTTGCACGTGCCAGCGCGCCCCTTCACCGGGAGTAAGCGGCTCGTCTAGATTGAAGCGCAGTTTTGTAACAGCTTCGATCCCACCCGGAATTGTGCTGAGATCGGTGTACCAAGTGACGCCCGGATCGCTACATTCAACCACCACAGCGTTGGTATCGACCACGGCAGGCGGCCAGCTAGCGGCTACATAATCTACAGCGTATTCAATGGTATACGCACCATCATATGCGCTACTGCCAGCAAGATAATTGACAATTTCGCCGCCGCCGATGTCTTCGAACACGTAGGTGCTGGTGTCAATAACATCACACATTTGAGCATTGTTGTAGTCAATTGCGCCACTGTTGACCAAATAATTCATGGTGTAGAAGTTTTCGCCCGGTGTAACGAGGCCATCCCCAGCGCGGGAGCCAGAGGCCGTTCCTGGGAAGCTGGTGCCGATCCAAGTTGAAAGATCACCAGAATAAGCCTTGGTCCAAGAGCCGTGGTTGGCAACTAACGCCCGTGAATACGTGTTGTTGCTAGGATCTTCCACGCCAGTTAAGAAGTTAGATTGATTAGTAATACTGTCTGGGTCAAAGTCTGTGATGACGTTGTTGGTGGCGAGGTTACCGCCAGCATCGAGTACGTCTTGGGCAGGCACAAAGACCGAAATTGTATGCCGGGCTGCAATTTTGATATTGGCGCTAAGCGCTTGACCGTTTTGACCGAGCGTTGGCACATGATTGAAGCTTGAATCTACATCGTTGATCGTGACGGCAATATTGTCACCTGGATTTGGTTGAACACAGTCTAACGTGCCATTGCCTGCAATTTCATGCGGTTGCACTGGGTCGCTGGCGCTGGTAAGCGGGTCATTTGAATTGGCACTGTTAGAAAAACAAGACAACAACTCAGCATTGGGAGACACATCACTCAAATCATCAGTAAGTGTGAAGCTATTTGTCAGCATTTCGTTACCAAGGATAGGGTCAAAGTCAGCGTCGTCATTCCAAAGCTGAATGTAGTATTTGTAATCAATGCGGAAGCCAAGCACGTCGTTATGCGTGATGACTAAGAAGCTTGCTAAGCTTTTGCGAACATCATAGCGGGGGGCTGCGGTGACCGTAATTTGCGGTGATGTATCCGTTGCGGCGGTGCTGCTTGCGCCATCTAGCTGCGCATCAAATGTCATTGTGGTCGCGTTTGGCGTTTCACCGCCCACAACCACGACTGCATCAAATGAAGCTGTTACTGGAGAGTTGAACGTTTCAAGATTACAGGTGAGCGTGCGGCCATCGGCACTTACTTCACTGCCTGCACCGGTACAAGAGCCCGGTAAAACAGCCCAAGTAAAGCCTGCTGGCAGTGCGGCTGTCAAAATAATATCTTCTGTATTGTCGATCGGGGGATTGACGTTGTAATTGAAGCGGTAGGACACTTGATCATGCGTCCGCACAATGCCATCATTTGCGCCAAAATCGCAGCCGCTGGTTGGGTCAGCCGGACAAACATTAACGCCGTTGACTGTATCATTCAAGTTATTGAGCGCGCCTGCAAGGCCTCCATCTTGAATAATTTCAACATCTAAACCTAATGTAGCCGCCAGAACCGGTGTAGCCAACCAGAACGTAAATTGTGCGGCAATTAGCAGTAACAGTACACGAAGAATTTTATTTTTATGAAGCGACATAGGTAGATACCAACACTGAGTGTTATGTAGTGTGCGATGAAAAGCATGACAGGGTTATCAGCATTTTCAGTATGCCTGTTCTTCAGCTTCTGAAAATTTAGTTTTCATTGGTATAGTGCAGAACTTCAGTCAGATTTATTAAGATTTCTTATGTTGTTTTCGCATTAACTCATTGCCAGCCTTTCTCTCAATTGTTTAGCGCCTTTCCCTCAACAAAGCACAACATAAGTTGCTAAACACTACTAAGTTGATGCAAAACAAATGGTTTGCACAACCTGTTGCTATTTCACGTAAGAATCTACCGCTTTGCTAAGTCTAAGACTGCATACGCAATTACAACAAAACGCAACAATACCGAGGCTATCCTTATGCAAAAAGTTCCTTTATCTGTTTCTGTCGCTGATGCAATCAATAACATCAAAGCATTTCTTGCGACCAAAGACTTTGAAATCTTTGCCGACATTGATCACCGCGCAAATGCCAGCAGCGTCGATTTAGATATGCCCGCCGCGCGCGTGCTTTTATTTGGCAACCCTATGGGGGGCACCAAGCTGATGCAAAAAGACATCTTTATGAGCTTTGACTTACCAATTCGTATTGCGGTTGTTGAAAGTGAAGGACAAACTTACTTAGTGCATCACAACAAAGCGGATTACAGTGCGCACTATCAAGTTGCGGGGCATCCTGTGTTGGATAAAATGGAAGGGTTATTTGCAGCGTTGGCTGCGAATGCATCAGGCGATTAGTAACAACATTTAAAGCAAAAGAAAACAGTCATTTTTTGACTGTTTTCTTTTAACTCGGCAATGAAATTGAGAAGGTCGTGCCGTGTCCATGGCCTTTGGAAGTGGCAGAAATTGTGCCACCCATGGCTTCGATTAGGCCTTTTGAAATCGCCAAGCCTAACCCAAGTTTGCCAGCCTGTCCCCGCGACGCATCCCCTTGATATAAGCGATCAAAGACAAAAGGCAATTCTTCGGCGGTCATCCCAATGCCGCTATCTTTGATTTCAATGTGCACTTTTTGCCCAACATGCTTAACAGAGGTGGTGATGTTTCCACCCGTCGGCGTAAATTGCAATGCATTATTTAATATATTGCCTAAAACCTGAATCAATCGAGCGCGGTCAGCTGAAATATTTGCGGGGACGCTTTCAGGAACAATCAATTTCAAGTCAATATTTTGGGCAACAGCTAACGGCTGAAATGAAGTAACGACCTGTTCCATTAGGTCGGGCACGGTGACAGGCTCAAATTGTAAGGAGAGTTTGTTGTTGTCCGTCAGTGCTAGCAGATCTAAGTCTTCAATTAGCCGCCGTAAATGACCAAGCTCAAAGGCAACGATTGAAAGGCGCTCTGGCGTAGCAGCAAGATCCCCTTCAATCATTGTTTCAATGTAGCCAGACGCAATGTGTAGCGGAGTGCTGAGATCATGGGCAATATCGGCTGTGAGTTGTTTGCGGCGCTGGTTGGCAAGCGCCACCTCCTTGCTCATATTAGTAAAACTTTTGGCAAGTTGGCCAATTTCATCGGGTGCATCCACCCAAATTTCTTGCTTCAATTGGCCTTGCGCCATTAACTCTGATGCTCTGGTCAGTGCCACAATTGGACGTAAAAGCATATTGGCCAAACCAAAGCCGAGTGCAATTGCGACTGTAATTGCAATTGCGCTGGCAATTAGTAACACTTGATTTGTGCTTTGCAGAAATACGCGCTCTTCAGCTTTTAGACTGATGCCAGTATCATCGTCGGGCAGAATCCAACCAACAGTGGCTTCATCAACAATAATTGGCAACGCATCTTCTAAGAAAGCCGCTGAAACAATATCGCCAGGCTTTAGATTGAGGTATACATTTAGCAAGCGCCGCTCACTATCAATCACGCCGTGATTGCCGCGGTTATTGTCTGATCGCGGGCCATCCTCACGATTATTGCCGTTGCGCGGTGGCGGCGGATGCAACGCTAAAAAGTATTGCCTAAAGCCATCCCACGTTCCTTCTGCTTCATACCAACGTAAGACTTCATCTTGAAATTCGCTTAGTTCCTGTTCCAACACCAGCGTTTCCAACCGTTGGTTAGACGTGAAGCGAATTAGGCCATAAATAAGCAACGCTGTCAGTGTGGCAATGCCAAGGTAAGACAGAATGAGTTTGCTACGCAGTGAATTAGTCATGCTTTTTTAGGCGATAGCCAAGCCCAAAGACGGTCTCAATAAAGAGCGGGGTGGAGGGGTCAACTTCAATTTTTTGACGCAAGTTGCGAATATGAATTTTGAGCGTATTTTCCGAACCGGAGAAATTATGCTGAATGAGATGCATTGCCAACTTGGCGCGTGGGACAGGCACATCTACAGATTGGGCTAATTTTTCTAACACGCAAAATTCAGCAGGCGTAAGAATAGCTAAGGAATCCTGTCGCCCAACAGACAAATGCTGTTTGTCTAACGTAAGTTGACCCACAACTAATGGCTCTGTTAGCGAGAAATCAGCGCTACGCCGCAACACGGCACGAATACGCATTAACAATTCACGCATGCCAAATGGCTTAGTCATATAATCATCGGCGCCCAATTCAAACCCGCGCACTACATCACTTTCGGCGCGTTTGGCAGTCAGCATAATAATGGGCACATCACTCGTCCGGCGCACGCGGCTGATAAATTGATACCCATCCATTGTGGGCATCATAATATCGAGCAGGATCAGATTTGGTGCTGTCGTTTGTAATAGCGCCAAGGCTTCGCGACCGTTGCTGGCACTGATGACAGCAAACTCTTGATCAGAAAGAAACTCGGTAAGGAGCTTTACGGCGTGGGCATTATCATCAATGGCTAGGATAAGTTGCGTCATTGGTATAAAAGTAGAGCCGTTCGCACTGCCTTTTCATTGCAGCAATACGAACGGCGTTTAGCGTTATGTTGTTCTGTTCCGCCAGCGATTTACACACTGCGGGAACACACGGAATGCTATGAAAGTGGCTGCTAACTTTGCGCCTGAGCTAACATTCCATTCAACATTGTACTCAATCCAAATTAATGGCGTGTAGATGCAGTAATAAAAGAGCAGTTAGGCGCTTACTTGAACAGCGACCACCGCTTCCATTTCTGTCTCAGTACGCATTACTCAGTTGCCAATGCGCCGATTGAGATGATTTCATCTAAGCTAACGCGCGCGCCAAATTGTTGGACGGCGGCATTTTCTGCGCTACATGTTTCAAGTGACAGGTCGCGAATTTGGTGATCAGAACCACGCCCAAAACGACTTTCCGCACCGAGTGTCAAACACAGGTCCGGGGCAGCTGTGGCAGCAATAGTGCCATCAGCGTTGACAGTAAAGCTTTGGAGTTCGCTACCATCACAAGCAGCCAAGCCAACTTCTGAGCCAGCAGCTAAGCTAACCGCTTGGGCACAGACGTCATAAATTGGCATGTACAGTACATTTTCTGCAAGTTTGCCGGTGTTGAAAACTTGATCTGTTCCAAGATCACCTTGATAGCTGTAGCACGTATGGCCTTGTAGCCCGTTAGCAGGGTCAACATCTTGGTTGCCACCAGCAATATCCAAACAGAAGTTATTTAGAATGCCATCTAGGGCGTCTAATAAATACAGTTCTACATCTGCATCAACCATTGCGGCGGTTGGCGCTTCCATATCTGTTTCAGCAACGGTCTCGGCTGCGTCTGCCGCTGGTTCTTCAGCAACGGCAGCAGTGTCTTCTTCAACGACAACATCTTCTGCCACAAGGTCTGCCTCAGACGCCGCTGTAGCAGGGTCTTCAACTGGCGTTTCTGTGGCGAGTTCAACAGCGTTACAAGCTGTTGTTAATAAAGCAAATAGGGCGAATGCAATCAGTTTACGTTTCATAAGGTCCTCAGGGCAACGGCTTTTATAAGCCGCTGCATGACTATCGATAAGTTTCGAATAGGCCATAATTCTATTAATCAACCTAAAAACATCGGTTTAGCTGAAGTTTATATTTCTGATGATTTCATTTACCTAAGCGACATGTGCGCTACAACTGCATTATTAGCGGCAATCATGCCCAACGGGCGTAACTGTACAATTATTGAATACGAATAGACATTTAAACTGAGGGGGTAAGCATGACACCAACTGAACTTGTAACTAGTTTCTTCGAACGCGTTTACAATCAAAAAGACTTTGATTACGTGTTTGAGATCTATGCCGATAACTATTACGAGCACACCGCGACAGGTGCCCGCTGTAAGGAAGACTGCCGCAATATCATTGTGGGCGCTTGTGAAGCGTTTGCGGATTTACACGTTGCGATCAACGATCTGATTGCAGTAGGGGATCGGGTTGCGACGCGGTTGACATTTACCGTTACGCACAAAGCAGAAATTTTTGGCGTGCCAGCCACTGGAAAAACAATCAGTTTTGAAGCAATGGAATTCTTCAAAATTTCTGACGGGCTAATTTCTGAGACATGGGGCAGTTGGCCGATTTATGACATTATTCAGCAGTTAGAAGCCTAATGGTGGTTGTTCAGCAGACCTAATCTCGGCTTAAATCAAAAGGATGCAGCACCACGGCTAGCCGTGGTGCTACATCCTTTTTTTATTGTGTGTAAGTGGCTATTATGCCGAAGCAGTTGTAATTTTCTTATCAGGATCAAAGAATGGCTTTGGTACAACCGTCGCAGCGAGTGGGCCGTAAGCCGTTTGGGCAACCGCTTCTGTGCCAAGTGCGGTGTGCGCAACCTTTACCATGGCAAGACCAATGTTTTTCTTGAGGCGCGGTGAGTAAACGGCAGACGTAATTTTGCCGATTTGCGTATCGCCAATCAGCAATGGCCAGTGCTGTCCATTTGGGCTGCCAAATGGCTCACCTTCAATTTCAACACCAACAAATTTCTGGCTCACGCCCTCAGCATTGATCTTTTGTAACGCTGCTTTACCGATGTAGTCAGCTTCCATGTCAAGATCTACTAGCCGATCCCAGCCCATTTCAAAAGGATTGTTTTCGACGTTCATGTCTGTCACGTAAGACAACATCCCGCCTTCAATACGGCGAATCGTTGAGGTATGCCCAACATGCAGCCCCATTGGTCCGCCAATTTCCATCAGACGTTCCCACAGCGTTTCGCCATAAGACCCATCGCGCAAGAAAATTTCGTAGCCGAGTTCACTACTCCAGCCGGTACGCGAGATCACCAACGGAATGCCTTCATAGTCATATTCAACGAAGCGATAGTAACGCAAGTCTTTGACCCAATCGCCAAACACGGCACACATAATATCGCGTGATTTTGGCCCTTGCAGTTGCAATGGAGAGACATCCGGTTCACGAATGGTGACATCCATGCCAGAATGAATTTGTACACCTTTGGCCCAAAGCAAAATGTCGCTGTCTGCCAACGATAACCAATAGTGATCCTCAGCCAGTTTCAACAAAATCGGGTCGTTCAAGATACCGCCTTCGGCACTGGTAATGAACACATATTTACATTGCCCAACCTTGCATTTTGCTAGGTTACGCGGGGTTAGCAGTTGCACAAACTTGGCTGCATCTGGGCCGGTAATTTCAACTTGCCGTTCAACAGCAACATCACACAGAATTGCCTCATTAACGAGGTTCCAGAAGTTGGCTTGCGGATCACCAAAACTGCGTGGAATGTACATGTGGTTATAAACAGAATAGCCAGTACACCCCCAACGTTGGGTTGATGCAAAGTACGGTGATTTACGAATTTGCGAGCCAAATTCAGCTTGAGTAGTGTGGTTGGATGTCATTTTTTCTTCACTTTGCGCACAAACAGAGTTGTACGTATGGTTTTATTTCAGTTGATAAAAATTCTACCAAGAGCAGGGGGGAGAACCCACTTGAGAATGTAAACGCATTTCTCAGGCGGATGGTGCGTAATACTTAGCGCGCCGAAGTTATTTGACTGTCTGCTTTGCCAAGTGTTTATAGACATAAATCATGTCCAAATAAAAAGAGCTTCCCGTGAGAAGCTCTTTGATATGAAAGTAAGCATTTCTGTTGGCTAGATCCGTCGCAATGATGAGATCGCTAGTCTTGAAAGCTGCACAGGCGGTAAAAGGATCCTGGCAACGCAGTCGCATCAATACTTCAGAGTCTAATCAAATGCTGCTGGGATGACATTACGACCGTTGCTATGGCTAGCAGACTGGTCACGATTAGCCCTTAGCTGTCTATGGACACTTCCCGTGAGAAACTTTTTACCCATCCTTCAGGCTGCCTTTCTGCCAACGCAGCAGCAGCCAACGAGACACCTATGCGTGGGCCTCGCTTTTTGAAAATAAAACCACTGAGCCAATACTAAGTAGTAACGCAATCACCCCAGGCACAGCAGACCGAATGGTGCCATCGCCAACGCCGTCTACAACCATGCTAATGATGCGCCCAACGGTGTACAGCAACCAGAACAGAACCATAAAGCGCATGGTCATATGTTCGCCATCACGCACGGAATGCACCATAATGACAATCGCGAACATCAAGAATGCACCACCCACAACAGCCCGCAATGTGGAAAGCCCCGCAATGCTCACCCCAGCCGGATCAAACCCAGCAGTTTCCAAAACCGCCACCGGTGTAAACATATAACGCGCACCGACGAGCAAACAGAGCAAGCCGACAAGACCAGCTAATACCTTTGCAACAGTATTTTTATTCATCCGATTTCTCCTTAACTTTTGTGTTAATTGCTCCTAAACACCTTCGTTTAGGGAAGCTAATCGGATTGTAAAGTCTCGAGCAACTCGAGAGTCAAGGCTTAGCCTATGCCACATACTTTGACCTATTTATAATCAAAGGGACTATCCAAAACATCGTGAACTAAAGAGAACGCCGCCTTATGAAAATCAAACAGCTAACCGTCACGCCGCTACACCTGCCCTTGAAGACGCCCTACATCTGGTCGCAAGGGGTTGAAGACGCATTTTTTGTAAACCTGATCGCACTAGAAGCCGAAGATGGCACGATTGGCTATGGTGAAACAACCACAGCGCCAGATGCCCGCGCTCAGAAGTTAGTCATCGAAAAAATGGCGCGGCACTTTGTTGGCAAATCGATTTTTGACTTTGCAAGAGGTGCCAAGGAAGCCTTCCGTGCCAATTTCTTGACCTTTGGTGGCAACATGCCGCGCTACTTTAACCAAATGATTTGCGGCTTAGAAATGGCAGCGCTCGATTTACAAGGCAAATTGTTGGGACGGCCCGTGTGGGATTTGTTAGGGGGGCAACAGCGTGATGCAGTGGGGTACTTTTATTTTCTACAAGGCAAAACAGTCGCAGCCTTAGCCGCAGATGCGCAACAAGCCGTAGCAGCCGGTCAGCCGATTATTTACCTCAAGGTTGGCGTAAGTGAAGCGCATGATTTGGCCGCAGTAAAAGCGGTTCGGGACGTGATTGACTCGGCTGAAAGTGCAGCCCGGTTACGCTTAGATGCAAACGAAGCTTGGGACCCCGCAACTGCACGCCGCATGCTCACCGCACTCGCGCCTTATAACGTTGAATATATCGAACAGCCGACGCCAAGCTGGTCACTGGCCGCGCTCAAGCAGGTGACTGACCGGTCGCCGATTGCGATTGGCGCTGACCAAAGCGTCTTTACGCTACACGAGGTGTACCGCGCTTGCGCCACGCGTTCTGCCGATATGATTGCCGTTGGTCCCCGTGAAATCGGCGGTCTACGCGCAATGATGAAAGCTGCAGCCATTGCCGAAGGGGCCGGTCTCAATATTTGCATTCACTCCAGCATGACCACGGGCATCACCACCTGCGCCGAGCACCATTTAGGCCGCGCCATTCCAAACTTAGATGATGGCAATCAAATCATGTGGCAACTGCTGCAAGACAATATTGTTACCGAGCCTACGCTGTCGCCAAACAAAGGGCAATTGTCTTTGCCAGCCAAACCAGGGTTAGGCTTCGCGCTTGATTGGGATGTTGTCAACGCGGCGGCTGAGCGTTTTGAAATCAATAGTTCTGGAGATTCACTATGCCTGTTTTAGGTCTATTCGCAATTTTTCGTTCAGCCCGCCATCTCTCCCGCGTTCTGTGGCGCAAAGAGGCATTTCGCGGCTTACTCGGGGTCACGTTCATCACTATAGCTATTGGCACTTGGTTCTACCATCAATTTGAACCGACCATCACAACATGGGTAGACGCTTACTATTTCACCGTCATTACCCTGACCACCATCGGTTACGGTGACATGGGGCCAACCATCCCCTTGACGCGCATATTCACCACCTTTTATGTCTTCGTCGGTCTGGGCATTATTGCCGGTCTCATTGGCGTCGTCGGCGAAGCAGTCATTGAAGATACGACTCAACGTGCAGAGAAAAAGAAAACCGAACGTGCGTAATCATCATAAAATCCATGTCGCAATTCCAATGATCCTTTTTCGGCAATAGCGCTATTCCATAACCATTAAGTTTTGAGTCCTAACGACAAAGTCAAAGGCAAGCGCAAACAGCGACGTTCCATTGAACTTTGCTTCCCAAGCACCATGCCCTATTCCGTCCAGCCGGTAAAACTCATAATAAGCCCCTGTTTGCTGGTAACGGTCACGGAGCGATTCCGCATCGCTGAAAGGCACCGCTGGATCTTCCGTGCCATGCACGATGCTTAGCGGTGTGTCGTTACGATCCCAACGGTTATGCCCATACGTCAGTTCGATAACGTCAACCAATCCCGGTGAGCCCCAATGTTCTACGACCGTATGGACGTTCGAATCAAACCCGAGATTTGTAGAGGATAGGGTGGGATCATCCTCAACAGACAGTTCATTTGTGAAATCTTCTGGTTCGGTCACGGCAAGCGCGACCGCTGCGAATGAGCCAGCCGAGCCACCAATCACTGTGATGTGGGTTGTGTCGATGTTGTATTGTGCCCCATTGGCGTAGATCCAGCGAATCGCTGCCTTAGCATCTCTTGTCGCTGCATAGCTGGCTTTCGACGAATCCTTGTCCCGATTAGATAAATTAGGATTTGATTCAATCGCGGCTTCCATCTCAGCGGGCAGTGTTCCATAATCGTCGAGCAGCCGATAATTGATCGAAATACCGACGAAGCCTCTTTCGGCAAAGTAAGTCACCATGTCACGAGGTGCCTTGGACCCTTTGTCGCCGCCCCGAAACCCACCGCCATGAATAAAGACAACCGCCGGACGCAAACGATCCGCCTCGTCCTCTGGCAAATACAAATCTAATAGCAAATCAATTGGCTCAGATTGCGTACTGTTCCAATCTGTATGTGATAACCCTTCACCATACTTGACATCTGTTAGCAATTGAACGTTATAGTTTGGACTGTTAGCAACGGTCAAATTGTCGCCCGTCACATTGAGAACAGGCGCAGATGATGACTCACCAAGTGGTGTCGCGGTTGCTAACGGGGTAGCGGTGGGAGACGCTGCTGGTGCTGATATGCGCTGTGCAACCCGCCGAACGACCCGCCTTGCCGGAGCGCAACCGATTGAAATAGAGGCAAATGAAATGAGTAACGACCAAATCAAAAGCTTACGAAACATTAA
This sequence comes from Anaerolineales bacterium, assembly GCA_020630175.1. GTDB lineage: Bacteria > Chloroflexota > Anaerolineae > Anaerolineales > UBA6668 > JAHDIM01. The sequence goes on along the minus strand of JAHDBW010000071.1, from coordinate 1,134 downwards.
AATCTCCTTTGCGCCATAGTGTTGATAAGTGTGTGATCAAATGTTGTGAGGGGATGTTTACTTGGCCGGAACTAAGGTGATGCCTTTGACATTGGCCAGCAGAAATAAAAACGCCAAGGTTAGCATCCATCTCAGAGCGACCACCTTGGTCGCGGCGTTCAACCCTGTAACAATGCGATAGAAAGCGTTGCTGTTTACTTCGTCGGAACCAAGGTGGTTCCTTTGGATCCTGATAATCAATCCGATTATGAAGTGTCACAACATTTGATCGCACACTGTTGATAAGTAAATAGAACAATAAAAATTTCTGCCTCAAGTGGCTGAAGGCGCAAACCCAAAGTGCCGTTTGTATTCACGGCTAAATTGCGCGGCGCTGTTATAGCCCACGAGCAGCCCAGCATCGCTAATATTCTTGCCTTCTTTAATGAGCTTTTGGGCTTCATACAACTTCACAGACTTGGCATACTGTAAGGGAGAAAGATGCATCACCTGTCTGAAATTCTCGTAAAAAGTTGTTTTGCCCATGTGCACCATCTCAGCCAATTGCTCTACAGAGATCGGTTTATCTAGATTCTGGTGGATGTAGTCCACCACCTTTGAGATGCGCTGAATTTCACCGCGTTGTTGTAACAAAAACCGCAACTCACGCCCGCGATCATCGGTTAGCAAGCGATAGTAAATTTCATCGATGATTGCATCGGCCAGCATGTGTGCATCGCGCGGGTTGGCTAACAGTTCAAACAGGCGAATAAACGGATCAAGCAAGCTGTCTTGCAATGGCATAGAAATAAGATTCGATGGATTAACCGCCTCCGGCTTGGCAACCACACCGTCAATCTGATCAATCCGCATCAACACATTGGCCATCCGGCCTAAATCCATGGCGACCCCAGCCGCTAGAAATGGTTTATCCGGCGTAGCATCGACAATTTCTGTTTCCATTGCCATTGGATAAAACAACACCAAGACATCACCAACCGCAAACGCATACTCTTTGCCGCCCACATAACAGGTCTTGCTGCCTTGCCCCACAATAAAAATTACGGGTGGGTCACAAGTGGGGTGCCGCTTTATTGGCAACGATGATTTGAGCGTGCCAAAGTTCTCAATAATCGAATAGTTCAACTCTTCTTG
>JAHDBW010000396.1 GCA_020630175.1 Anaerolineales bacterium | reverse complement strand
CGGTTGGCTGCCGCTAACAAAACGGCCATTACGGTTTTGCCATCGCGCATTTCACCCCGCTGCACTTGGGCTAGCAGGTCGGCAAATGGGATTTTCACCACTTCAATAGTTTCATCGGCGTCTAACGGGAGTTGGGACGGGGTGAGGTCTGTTGCAAGATAAATATGCAGTAATTCACTGCTGTAACCAGGGGCTAGGTAAGCCGCGCTTAGCTTGACGAGCGAACCGGCTTTCATGCCAACTTCTTCTTGGAGCTCACGATGGGCGGTGACGGCGGCATCTTCGCCAATTTCACGCGTGCCTGCGGGAATTTCTAGCAGCGTTTCGCCGGTGGCGGGCCGGTATTGGCTTACCATTAGCACGTTGTCATCTGCATCGATGGGCAACATGCCTACGCCGCCGGGGTGCTGCACAATGTCAAAATTCGCAGTGCCTTTATTGTCTGGTAAGACCACTTCATCCACGCGCACTACAAAAGCACGCCCCTGATGAACAATTTTTGAAGAGTTTGTTTCGTACATAACAATGGTGTGTTGAATTGGTTAGTTGCTGGCTATCTTAGAGTCTGTCTCTTAAGTAGAGATAGTGTATTTTTTACAATAATAGCGTAGGCTTACCAAAATAAAAAGACCCCACCGAAGTGAGGTCTTTATTATCGCATGTACGATGCCTAGTTTGGCATTAGGTGTTGCGCTTATGGCAGTTGCAAAACCTGACCCGGATAGATAAGGTTATTGCTTAGGCCGTTTAGACTGCGCAACGTGTCTGCATCCGTGCCATTGTTGATAGCGATACGGAACAATGTTTCGCCAGCTTGGACAACGTGCGTGTTACCGCTAGCTGCTGGAGCCGGGTCTGCTGCTGCGGCAGGTGCGTTAGCGCCGGTTGGCAGGTTCAATACTTGGCCAGGCGTGAGGTTGTTTGCGTTCAAGCCTGGGTTGGCGTCAATAATCGCTTGCGTATCAACACCAAGCTTGCGCGCAATTGCGCTGAGCCAGTCACCAGATTGGACGGTGTACGTAGTTGGCGCATCTGCGGCTGGTGCTGGAACAGGTGTTGCCGTTGGTTCTGGTTCAGGCGTTGCCGTTGGCTCTGGAATTTCATCGGCTGGTTCTTCTGCTTGCACAGCGTTCCCCGTTGGTGCCGGATCATTTTCTGGTAAAACCACTTGTTCAACAGCTGCTGTTGCGGTCAGGCTCAGGCCTTGTTGCACAACTGCTTCTAGGGTCATTTCTGTGTTGCCTGCGGCATCTTGCACGCCTTCAGCGGCAGCGTCTACCACGTCTTTGGCGGCGTCTACACCGTCAGACGCAACTTCAGCACCGGCATCAACAATATCGCCAGCACCGTCTAAAACGCCAGCAGCGGCGTCTGTAATTGGATCATTCGTGGTTGCTGGCCGGGTACAAGCTGCAAACAGCAGCCCACTCACAACTAGCGTAAGCAACACTGTTAATTTACGTTGCGAACTCAATTTCATCTTCTTTCTCCTGTATACGTATTTATCTAAGCACTAATACTACTTTTTATAATGAAACGGCATCATTATAAATGCTTTCCTGACTGCAATATGACTATTCGTCGTCTAGTGCCATTCCAGGTTGGTCAAAGTCAATAATTTCGCCGCGATGATTGACGATGATTTTGAACCCCATCATGCCCATCCACTGTTGGGCGCCAGCGGGTAAACCGCTTTTGAATAACTTATCGATGTGCTCATCAATGTTGCTAATTGAGCTATCGACCATGGCTTTGGTGAATAAATCGTCTTTACCCATCATTTGCAATACGCCTTGGGTGGTCATATCGCGATTTGCCATGATCTGCTCACGCATGATTTTTAGCACGTCTCTGTCAATTGTTTCTGATGGCACATGCCGCCGAAACCCCATGTCATTAATGACATATTGTGCTTCGGTGCCAACCCAAGCAACTTCTGCTGGTTCGCCCGCTTCGTTGAAGATCAGGCCTTGAAATAAAGGTTGTGCCATAGTGTTTTGTTCAGATAAGTCGTGCTTATTGTTCTAATTGATGCGGTAATCTGCCGTTAGCGCCACACGGTAATGCTTCTGGGCCTTGTTCTTCATATAACCGGTAGAAATCCACTAAGTCCCGATAGTTATAGTCGTCTAGATCTAGGCGTTGTTGCCAGGCCAAAACGGTAACGGGTGTTTCCATGCCTTGTGAATATGGCATGACGATAACGCGATTTTCCGCACAGCCGTTGAACGGAGCATCGCCATAGAAGCTTTCTGCATCGTCCCTTAGATCTTCACAAGCATCTGCGCTGAGGTCTGTGCAGTTGTAAAGTAGCACAATGCCGCCATGCTCTAGGCTGTGTACCCAATATCCAGGGTTTATAAGTTCGGAATATACACCCCAAGCGAGTGAATTTGCGAAGTGATTACCAGATGTTGGCGGTTGCAACGCAAATTCCAATGGAATGCCTGGATCTACGTGGTCACGCCCTTGTGACGTTTGAAATTGCGTATCTGGATTGATACTTGGCGTAGTAGAGCGATCATATAAGATTGCTGCCGCTAAACCGCCTAGTAAAAGCACAATGCCCCCAATTACGAGGTAAAGCGTTCGTTTTGTATTGTTGGTGTCTTGCGCTGGATTTCGGCGCGTATATTTTTTAGCCATGGATATTTTTTTATGAGCCTACCTTGTTAGACCAATAAATTTGGAAAAGGTCAGGCATTGCGAAATGTGAAATTTTGAGAATTTATTCTACCAAAAGGTAGGCAGCAAGTCTTATGCCGTAAGTCTATTCTT
>JAHDBW010000070.1 GCA_020630175.1 Anaerolineales bacterium | reverse complement strand
GGCTCTCGGCGACCAGCTACACCACCCCGCGCCCCACCTGCCGCGCAAACGTAAATTCACGCATCCGAGCAAACACATCTACACCTAATTGATCATAAACATGTAACAAGTCTACCAATACCCAGTTCTCACGGATCAGGCCGTTTTCACAGCGCCAAAAATCAAGGCTACGCATCGTAATTTTTTGATTACTCGCCGCAATGCCAAGCCATCCATCGCCGGAGACAGTCATAAACATACCCGGCCAAGCCGTAAACCCAACATAGTCGCTATCTGCAAGCGCCACGCCTTTTGTTAGGTACGCATCGCGGTCTGGCATTGCGTTGAGAAAAGGAATCTGGTGCCAGTAGCGGAATCCGCTAATACGACGCATCGCGCCAATGCCAGCGGGGCCGTACCAGTTGAACTTTGGATGCCAATACTTATCCAAGTTCATTGCCGCCACACCTTGCTCGTTATTCTTCAAGTCAACCAGCATATCCATCACAAGTTGCAGGCTTGCTGCGCCCTGCTCTGGATCGTATGGCGCAGTAATAATGCCGTCATTCGTCGCTGGCGCAGGCACGCTCACAAACTCCACGCCTAAACTTGGCGACATCGGCCACGCATTCGCTTGCAGCATTAACTGCGGGATGTCCCACACTGCTTGCATTTCAACAATCTGATCGTCTTTGATACAGAAAAATTCGTGATAGCGCATGCTCACTAAATGCTGCGTTGGCGGAATATCTAGCCAAGGGTGTTCAAATACCCCTTGATAATGCCCCGCACAGCCAACCCAATTTTCATCATTGGCTGAGCCTGCCATCACAATCATGTCTCGCCGTTCTAGGTCAGGAATAGCGGACAATAAAGGCGCATAGACAGTGTCAAACAGCGCTGCTGGTCCAGTCAGGTCTTCAAACGGAAACGTCATATGAATAGCGCAGTCTGGCGAAAATACAGCCTCCAATTGCCCAAGTAATGTGTGCACATCGCAGTTATAGAGTGCGTCACGCAATTGCGTAATAAAGCGTTTATTGTGAGTATGAATATGCTCAGTCATAAATGGTGCGGCGCTAGCTGCGCAGTGTTTCGGTATGGCCGTCTACGCTAATCACTTGCCCCGACACGTGTGGAGCCAATGGTGACGATAGAAATACGGCCATGTTGGCAATTTCTTCCGGATCGATAAAGGTCTGCATCGATACTTGCTTGTAATAGTTTTGGCGGACTTCTTCTTCAGAACGATTTGTTGCGCGGGCATCATTCCGAATAACTTGTGTCATGCGGGGATTGTTGATCGAGCCGGGGCAGATGCAATTGGCGCGAATGTTGTGTTCGCCCAGTTCCATCGCTAACGTTTTTGTTAGCCCAATAATGGCCCACTTGGACGCACAATACGGCGCGCGGTTGGGATAGCCACTTAATGCAGCCGTCGTCGAGATGTTGATAATTGAGCCGCTGCGTTGCGCTTTCATGAGAGGGATAACGTGTTGACAACAATAAAACTGCCCACTGATGTTGACGTTCAACGTTTGTTGCCAGCCTTCAATCGGCATCTCTTCAACAGGAGCGGTTGGCCCCGCAATACCAGCATTGTTAATGAGTACGTCTATGCCCCCTAACTCAGCAATGGCTGCTTTCATAAAGCCAGCCACTTGCTCTGGATCAGAAACATCTGCCAAATGCGCTGTAATAGAGGGGTGTGCCTTTTTACAGTCAGCCAGCGTTTGGGGATTGATGTCACAAATGTGTACGTGTGCCCCTTGCGCTAAAAATGCTTCCATCATTGCGCGCCCAAGGCCTTGAGCGCCAGCCGTAATAATTACGCGTTGTGGTTGTGCATCCGCATTCATAATGCTCCTTTCCTATTGCGTGTAAATCAGCGTGTTACAAGTGAAAGAAAAACAAAATGCTGCCAAAACAAAGTGGCAGCGATGGCGCAACGATGGTGTTTTGGCAGCATTTTGAACTTGATAAAGAACAGTTGTGATTAGTCAGCGTCTGGGTTATCAAAAAATTCTGGTGGCTTAGAGCCGATAAACTTGAGTACGTTTTCAATGTTGTACCCACACTGCTCAATGACACCAAGAATGTCAATTAGCACGAGGTTTTCAGCAAGCTTGCGGTCACCGGTTTCTTCATCAACTTCAACGCGCCAAAAGTCCATATAGCGCATGCGAATTTTTTCGCCGCTAGCCTTGATGCCAATCCAATCTTCAGCAAAGGTCGTATCTTGGTAGCCGGTGCCAGCAACCCAATCGCCTTGGGCTAGCCGCACAACGTCTTTGCCGACTTTGTCTGGAAATGCCTTCAAAAACGGCGCACGGTAAACGTTTTCAAATTCATCAATACCGTTCATCGTGCCGACACCAACTGGGCCTTCCCAGACCATGTCTTCTTTCCAATATTTTTGCATTAGGCCTAAAACATTTTCGTTTAAACCAACATACATATCATCAACAAGTTTTGTGTTGAGTTCTTCTTCAGTTGCCATAATAAATTGTAAATGGGGGATGTAACTCATCCTAATCCACGGTGAGCTTCGACAAACTCACCGTTTCAAAGGAGGAGAAGAAAAGAACAGGTTATAAAAATAACCCCTACCCTTTGACTGCGCCTGCAGAGAGCCCTTTGACCAGATGTTTCTGGAACAAAAGGATCACAATCACAATCGGGATGGTAGCTGAGACAGAAGCGGCGGCCGCAATCATCAAGTGACGTGGGTCTTCGCCGCCGGTGTAAGGTGACATTGCAACTGGCAATGTCCAGTTGTTTTGAGTCAAAATCCGCACTAGCAAAAATTCATTGTAAGAAAGCAACAATGAGAACAATGCCGTTGAGATAATGCCCGGCCACATGATTGGAATAATTACTTTGCGAAAGGCTGTAAAGCGACTCGCGCCATCAACCATCGCCGATTCTTCAAGATCTTTGGGAATATCCATGAAGAAACTACGTAACATCCAAATGGTAAACGGCTGATTGACTGCCACAAGCACAATAATCAGCAAGAAGCGTGTATCTAATAAGTTGAGCGTTTGCCCAATCCAGTAATACGGCAAAATGAATGCCAAGCGCGGTAACGCCCGGAAAGCCAGCGCCGCAATCAGCACCACCACCGCCGCCATGCCGGTATAACGCGAAAGTGCATACCCCGCTAACGAGCCAACGCTAATCGAAACAACGACCGTGCCAGTGGCAACAATAATCGTATTAATGAAGTAATCGTAGAACTTTGCAGTGTCAACAGCTTGTGGAATCCACCATAGCAGCGCGCCAAAGGTAATGGCGACAAACCAGTAAATATAGCTGCTCTTGACTGGAATATATTCTACAAACAGCAGCAAGCTAATTAGCAACACGACTGCCAAAATCAAGAACCAAGCAATCATCGGCCCGTTTTCTGGGGTGGAACGCAGCCATAATTCGGCATAGTTATCCCAAGTGGGCGTGAAGATGAATTTCGGCGTCCGTGAGTTGGCGTCTTTGAACGTTTTGAAAGATTGGAGTGTCGTCCAAACAAACGGGATCACACTATAGATTGCAAACACGAGCAACCCAAGGTGGATGAACAATCTAGCGATAGGGTTTTTAATCGGTTCCATAATTAGCGATCCGCGATTTGTTCTCGATACGACATAATCAGGTTAGGGATCAACACAATCATGATCCCGACCACTGTCAACAGTGCCATTGCATTTGCTTTCCCTAACCGCCCTAACGACATTGCCGTTTGGAAGGTGTAGGTCATCACCGTATCCGCTTTATATATCGGATTCATTTCGGACAGCACAAAAACGCTGTCAAAAATCCGATAGGAGTCCATGATTGAAATAAGCGCAATCAAAATGGTAAGAGATGATAAGTGCGGAATAACAATGTGGCGTATTTTTTGGAAGAATGTCGCGCCGTCAATAGACGCAGCTTCCATCAATTGCTTTGGCAGCGTCTGTAACCCAGCAAAATATGTCACAACAACATAAGGGGTTACGTACCAAATTCCATGCAGAATGATGAGCGTTTTGACAATTCCTTCAGAGTAAATAAATTTTTGCCCAAGGTAAGCGCGGTAGAACCAAGACACTAACCCAGAGGCCTCAAACAATTGCTTGAACATAATCGTGCCAACAACCGGCACAACAATGAACGGTAATAAAAAGATTGAAAGGTAAACGCCGCGCGTGGTTTTTGTTAGCTGGTCAAGCATGAGCGCAATGACAAAGCCAATAAAAAAGCGGATCGGAACGTTTACAAAGGTATATAAGAACGTAAATCTGAAAGACTGCCAGAACCGAGGGTCAGACAGAATGTCGACATAATGCCCAAGACCAATGAACTTTGGCCCGTCTTGCATTGTCTGAAACGTAAGAAACTGCATACTCAAATACATAGAGATGAGCAATGGCACAACCATTAGCAAGATCATTAATATGATGCTGGGCGAGGCAAAAGCGAAAAAAGTACGTCGTTTCATAGTCTTTGGGAATTAGTTGCTTGGTTGGCTGGTTAGTAAGTGGGTTGGTTGATGCTGTAAAACAACGTCAACCAACCCACAGGCAAACTAACCAACCAACCCACTCACGTTAGTGAGTTTTATCCATCAATAAAGCCTTGGGCTTTTGCTTCTTCAATGTATGCGTCAGCAGCAGCGTTCAGCGCTTCTTCTGCGGTCATTTCGCCTGAACCGATTAGTGGCAAGAATTCACCCAATTTAGAGCGAACGATTGCAACCGCTGGGTTCTTGTCGTAAATGCCAACACCTTCAGCAATTGATTGCACAGCAGCTGGTTGGTAAGGACCACCAAATTCAGCAGCTGAGGTACGTGATGCCATACCAGTTGCAGCAGCTTCAGCTTGGCTAGCCATATCAGCAGCATCCATGATGAGGCGGAAGATATAGTCAGCGTCGTTGGTGGTGCCAGCAGGAATCATGTAGTAATCATTCCATGCGGTACCGGTGCTTGGGCCACCTTCAACAGCACGTGGTGCCATTGCGTAACCAATTACATCACCAAGGTCAGTCAATTCTTCGTTGGTCATGTTAGCAGCGCGGCTAGCCCACATTTGGGTCATTGGCAGCGTGCCAAGTTGCATTGCAACTTCTTGGTCGTTGAGTGAGAAGCTGTAGCCTGCTTCACCCATACATGCGTCTGCAACAGACGTTAGCATTTCAGCCGCAGCAACACCGGTTTCATCGTTGAAGGTTGGGTTGTTTGCGTCGTCTAGGAATTTCCCGCCGAATGCACGTTGCATTGCGAAGAATTCAATTTCCCATGCCCAGCCAGCGCTTAGGTTGACTGTGAATGGCATATCGTAGTCTGGGTTATCCAGGCCGATGGTGTTACAAACTTCAATGACTTCAGCGTAGGTTTCTGGAACTTCCAAGCCTAGCTCTTCAAAGATGTCTGTGCGGTAGATCATGTGCAAGGTGTTACCAACCATTGGTACACCATAGATGTTGCCGTCTAGCGTTGCGCCTTCCCATGCGGTTGCTGGAATGTCACCGAGATTGTATTCGTCCCAGTATTTTTCCACCATGTCGTTGAGTGGCATCATCCAACCAGCACCAGCCCATTCAGCAACTTGACCATTTGCACCGTGAACGATGTCATATGGTGAGTCGCCGCCAGCTGAGAGTGCTAGGTTGACTTGTTCTTGTGCATCGGTTGATGCCAAGAGTTGTGCGTTTACGGTCAAGCCTTCAACGCTGTTACATTTATCCAATTCACCAGCGTAGAAGTCAGTGATTGGGAATGACCAACCGATCATGTTGATTTCGGTTTCAGCAGCTGGTGCTTCAAGCGTACAGTCAAGTGACCCTTCAGCGCCTTCAGCCATTGCCATTGCGCCGTCATCACTTTCTTCCATCATTGCGCCAAGCATGCCTTGAGCATCAGCTTCTTCGGTGTAAGCAGCAGCAGCAGCGTCGAGTGCTTCTTGAGCAGTCATTTCGCCGGTACCAATCAGTGGCAAGAATTCGCCCAATTTAGCGCGAACGATTGCAACCGCTGGGTTCTTGTCGTAAATGCCGACACCTTCAGAAATTGACTGTACAGCAGCTGGTTGGTAAGGACCACCAAATTCAGCAGCTGAAGCACGTGAAGCCATACCAGTTTCTGCAGCAGCAGCTTGGCTAGCTTCGTCAGCAGCTTCCATGATCATTTTGAAGATCATTTCAGCGTCGTTGGTTGTACCAGCTGGAATCATGTAGTAATCATTCCATGCGGTACCGGTGCTTGGGCCACCTTCAACAGCACGTGGTGCCATTGCGTAACCAATTACATCACCAAGGTCAGTCAATTCTTCGTTGGTCATGTTAGCAGCGCGGCTAGCCCACATTTGGGTCATTGGCAGCGTGCCAAGTTGCATTGCAACTTCTTGGTCGTTGAGTGAGAAGCTGTAGCCTGCTTCACCCATACATGCGTCTGCAACAGACGTTAGCATTTCAGCCGCAGCAACACCGGTTTCATCGTTGAAGGTTGGGTTGTTTGCGTCGTCTAGGAATTTCCCGCCGAATGCACGTTGCATTGCGAAGAATTCAATTTCCCATGCCCAGCCAGCGCTTAGGTTGACTGTGAATGGCATATCGTAGTCTGGGTTATCCAGGCCGATGGTGTTACAAACTTCAATGACTTCAGCGTAGGTTTCTGGAACTTCCAAGCCTAGCTCTTCAAAGATGTCTGTGCGGTAGATCATGTGCAAGGTGTTACCAACCATTGGTACACCATAGATGTTGCCGTCTAGCGTTGCGCCTTCCCATGCGGTTGCTGGAATGTCACCGAGATTGTATTCATCCCAGTATTTTTCCACCATGTCGTTGAGTGGCATCATCCAGCCAGCACCAGCCCATTCAGCAACTTGGCCATTTGCACCGTGAACGATGTCATATGGTGAGTCGCCGCCAGCTGATAGTGCAAGCTTGACTTGTTCTTGTGCATCGGTTGAGGCAAGCAATTGTGTATTGACGGTGACATTTTCAACGTCGTTACATTTGTTGAGTTCTTCTGCGTAGAATTCAGTAATTGGGAACGCCCAACCAATCATGTTGACTTCAACTGCGTCTGCAGGTGCGTCTAGGTTACAGATGGTGCCGTCCATGTCAGCCATGGCGCCGTCATCCATTGATTCTTCCATCATCATTGCGTCGAAGCCGTTGATGCCTTCTAGGAATGAGGTGTCGATGGTGCCATCATAGCTATCTAGTGCTGCGTCCAGTTCGCCTTGTTCAACGAAGAAGTCTGCGACGTCCTTGATGAAGGTTTGAACCGTGCCGCCGAACCAGTCAGCTGACAATTGTTGGTCTTTGCTTGGGAAGCTGAAGTTTGCCAACACTGCGTTTGAACCGTCTAGATCCATACCGGCAGCTTCTGCAATGGTGTCTTGCATTGATGCTGGATCAGCTTGGTACATTGCGTTTGCATCTTCAGTCACTTGCAAGAATGCTGAAACCATGTCTGGATGGCTAGCTGCAAAATCTTCGGTTACAGAGATCACATCAAATACTTTGATGCCGATTTCTTCCATTTCTGCGCCAGTCATCAAAATGTCGCCATTTTCTTTCATACGCGCCAGCGCGCCACCCCAACCACAAGCCATGGCAACATCGCCACGTTCAAGCGCTGCGGCACCGTCTGCTGGTGCAAGGTCAACAATTTCAAGTTCTGCAACGTCAACACCGAGGTGTTCCATTTCGCGCAGCATTTTGTAGTGCGCAACGGTACCAATTGGCACTGCTACTTTTTGGCCGTGCAAGTCAGTCACGTTATCTACGCCAATACCAGCGCTAGCGCCAACAACACAGTTGTCGTTTTCAGCGTAGGACACAGCAACACCCACCATCTTCAGTGGCAAGCCAGCTGAAACAGCGTTTGCAAATGGCACGAGGCCTTGTGAATAGGCAATTTGCACATCGCCAGATGCCATTGCAGCTGACATTGCAACACCGGTGTCAAAGCTAACCCAGTTAACTTTCACGCCCATGGCTTCGTCATACAACTCTTCCAATTGTGCGAATTGGTTTGGGGTTGGCCATTCAAGGAAGTAAGCAACGGTAATTTCTTCCATCGCTTCCATTTCTTCCATTTCTTCTTCAGCTGCTTCTTCGGCTTCTTCTGGTTCCGCTTCAACAGCTTCTTCGACAGCCTCAGCTGCGTCTTCAACAACTTCTGCTGCTTCTTCTGCAACAGTCTCAGCTGCATCTTCAACAACTTCAACGGCTTCTTGTGCGCCGCCACAGGCAGCAAAGAAAACCATAGATAGCATCAATGTGAGCATCAATAGATACTTTTTCATGTTCTTACTCCTCAATAAGGGAACTATTTAGAGTCGATTAGCATTGCTCCATAACTCAACGCTAATCAAAGGGATTCGGTCTTATTCAATTGAAGTTCAGTCTTATAGGCTCAACCTCCTCAGGTGGTTATTTGTTTTGGGCCGAAGAATAGCGTTGTTGAGTGCAATGCATATTCGAGCCTTGTTTATAAGTCGCGGCAATGTGCCAACAAGTCGTAAAGCAATGTGCAATCCGGCAGGCGCTTAGCCCCACAGACCATCACATCGCAACATACAGAAAATTTAGTGAACAACTGCCTAAAACGGCACGTCGTCGTCAATTGCACGCGTCGGATGATAAATTTGTTTCAACAGCTCAAACTCATCAAACACTGTGCACTCTTGGATAAACTGACCATTCCGGACAATCTGGTGCGTCATCCCCATCAGGCGAATGGTATTTCCGGTTGGTTTGCCATAAATACCCACACCGGTATGCGTGCCGGTCATGACCCAGCGTGTCGCAACGCGGTAGGTGTTCTCATCCTCACGCAGTGCGCAGAAGTGATCAACATGCATTGATAAATCAGGAAACGCTGCCATAAATTGCATGACATAGTTGATGTACTGATTCTGCCCAAACAGAAAGCGGCCTGACGCAGATTCACAAACATACGCGTCACTGTAGTAATCACGCACTTTGTTTAGCAAGCGCCAATTCCAGATTTCATGCAGACTGGTGCGCACCAGTTGTTCAACGCTGAACTCTTTTGAGTCGACTGGCGCAGGTGCGCGCGGCGGCAACTGACCTTGCAAACGATCCGATTCAGACGGAATAGTAAATTGCCGACGTGTATCTGCACTCGCGCGGGCTGCTGCACGCGCCAACCGATGCCCATCAAAGCCCAGTTGGGTAAGCTGAGTGAGGTTGTCACGCGTCAGCCATTCTTCAACAATCACGCCTTCAACGACCTTACAATCCGCAACGGCGCGATAGCTAACTTTATTGCCTGTTGGCGCACCAAATTCAGTATGCCCCCAGTTTGTCCCTTCGTGGCGCAAGCGATGTGAAGATAAATAACCGACCTTATCATCACCCGTCCAAATGACTTCTTCCGCATATAAACGGCGATCAGGATACGCCGCCATTGCTTGGATCGTACCAGCGATAACGGTGTCACGCCCAAAGATCTCGCCATTGGTGGTGTGGATAATCATGTTGGTGCCGTAGTATTCATACAGCGTACCGATTGCGCGTTCTTCCCAAATTTCATGGGTAATCTTCACAATGTAGTCGACCAGGTCTTGGTGCGCAGGCTTGAAGCCCTTCATTGGAGACGGAGTATCGTAAGTTGCTGCCAGAATCCCAACAAGATCACCTTTGCTTTGCAATGTGATGTCGTATTTGGGCGTTTTTGGAGTGTCCTTTTCCTTAGCCATAATTTTGAAAAACGTTTACTTTGGTTGAAACGTTGCGTAGCCGGGCACATGAACCCGCATACGATAAAGCGTCGTTGACGCCGTAATATATAAAGTCTTGAGATCCGTATCGCCAAACACAAAGTTGGCGGTATGTTCTGGCATATTGATCACGCCTAGTGCAGTCCCGTTTTCACTAAAAACATGCACCCCACCCGGCCCGCAACAATATACATTTGCGGCCTGGTCGATTTTCATTCCGTCTGCAACGCCAGGCGCTGTGCCAGCTAAATCTGCAAATAGCGTGTCGTTTTCTAGCGTGTTATTCGCCGTGACATCAAACTGACGAATATGCTGCCGAACCGTGTCGTTGATATATAACGTTTTTTCATCAGCTGAAAAACACAGTCCGTTTGGTTTTGCAAAATCTCGCACCACGCACGTTAGTGCAGATGTGGCTGGATCAAAGCAATACACGCCAGAAAAGTCTAAGACCGGTTCGCGGGGCACGCCATACCCAGCGCTGCGCCCTGAGGTTGGATCTGTAAACCAAATTGTGCCATCACGCTTAACAACCACATCATTTGGGCTGTTGAGTTCACGACCTAAGTATTTAGTTGCCAAGACCTCATAAGCACCAGTTGTTAGATCAGTGCGAGTCAAGCGGCTGGTAGCATGTTCACAAGTGATGAGGCGTCCATGGGCATCGTAAGCGTTGCCATTTGCCATATAGCTATTGCGTCGCTGTTGCATTACACCGTCCGCAGCCGTCCAGCTATATAGAGAATTCCCCATAATATCGCTGAACAAAACGGACTGATTTTCAGGGTGCCAAACTGGCCCTTCTAGAAAGTCAAAACCTGTTGCCACAGGCGCTAGGGTTGACTGCAAATCAACGATAGTTGCTAGACTTGCATCCATTTTCGTAACGTCTAACATTGCTTAAATTACAAACTCGCCAACGGCTGTGCTGCGCCGATGCTTAAGTTCGCCCGGCAAAAGCTTCACGCGCGGCGGTAGCTCTTTCCAATTGTTATTTGCCAGTGACTTATCCATCCAGTCCAAGGTGCCTTGCACAAGGGCTTGCATAGGTTGTTGGATAGTTGTCAGCCCATTCGCGGCCCATTCTGAAACGGGAACACCATCAAACCCAGCCACAGCAATGTCTTGCGGAATGACAAATCCAGCTTCACGCGCTGCGTCCATAAATCCAATTGCCATTGCGTCGCTTGCACAAAAAACAGCATCTAAATCGACTTGTGACGCAAACAGCTTTTGTCCAATCTGATAGCCTGAGGCATAGGTGTAATCGCCGCGCTCTAGATGGGTTGCATCTAAACCATGTTCTTCTAACCGACCAAGGAAGCCGCTTTGGCGCTGCTCGTTAGTCTGGGTTCCTTCGATCCCTGCCAAGAAGCCGATCTTTTCGTATTCATTGCGCACAAACAAATCAGCAATCTGCCGCCCACCCTGATAGTTGTCAACACAGATTGAATTGACATTGGGTGACGTGCGGTTAAACAAAAATACGGGCGTGTCCATGCGGGCACATTCTTCAACCATCTCATCTGAAACGGTCGTTGCAGCAATAATCAGCGCATCCACTTGATACTGTAGCGTTTCTTGCAGAACATCATCCGCATTGCCATCGCTACGCACGTTGAAGACTAACGCATGTTTACCACGTTTTTGCAGCGCCTTGATAAATTCTTGCAAGACGTATGGGTAAAACATACTCGCCACATCTGCCATCACCAACCCAACCAAATTGGTTGTTTGCGCACTGAGACCACGCGCAATAAAGTTCGGCA
The DNA here is from genome assembly GCA_020630175.1 of Anaerolineales bacterium. Classification (GTDB taxonomy): domain Bacteria; phylum Chloroflexota; class Anaerolineae; order Anaerolineales; family UBA6668; genus JAHDIM01. Next base: position 5,960 of record JAHDBW010000070.1, on the reverse strand, counting down.
CATAATTCAATTTTGCTGCCGCCGCCAATACGCGTTCACGCGTTTGCGGTTTTACGCGCGTATCACCAGCAAAAGTGCGTGACACTGTTGACTGTGAAACACCGGCCTCTTTGGCAACATCAATTGAAGTGGTACGTCTATTGTCAGCCATTTATTCAGTACGAAAGTCGGTTACGATTTTGTTCGCAGCCTGCGTTACAAAGTTAGTATCAGTAGAAAGCGTGACAAATTGAAACCCCAGCGCAACCATTTGCTTAGCGTAGGCAGCTGAATTTGTGTGTAATCCGGCAACAATGTTATGCGCTTTACAGATGGTAATAATGTGTTCCATCGCGTCTAAATAAGGCTGTTCTTGCGAGTCAACCCGTTGCGTCAGCCCCATTGTTAGGCTGAGATCACCGGGCCCGACGTAAATCATGTCCAAACCGGGCACGCTCACAATCTCTTCTAAATTGTTTAGCGCCGCTTGCGTTTCGATCATCGCAATCGCCAGCGTGTCTTCATTCGCGCGTTGCGAATAATCGGCACCCATCACAATTTTGGGTCGCGTTGGTCCTAAACTGCGATAGCCTAGCGGGTGATACTTACAGGCCCCGACAAACTCTTCACATTCAGCCTTCGTGTTAATGAGCGGACAGATCACACCGTACGCACCGGCGTCTAAGACCTTCATTACATTGGCCGATGTATTCGACGCCACCCGCACTAGCGGCACGGCTGGCGTGCCACTGATCGCTTGGATCATGGGGATGGCAGTGTCAATCCAATACAGGCTGTGTTGCAAATCAACTGTCAGGCTGTCAAAGCCCTGATAGCCCAATGCTTCTGCTGACCAAGTTGACCCAATATGCAGCCAACCATTGGCAACAACGCCACCAGCATCAAAAATCGCCCGCAGTGGATTCATCAATGCGTTACAGTAATTTCGCGGCGGCGATATCAGCACCAGCGCGTAAAGATTTTAGTTTTGCCCAGCAAATGCTTGGGTGAATTGCGCCAAAGCCAGCAAATGTGCCAAACCCACAGTCAGTTGCGGCGATCACACGTTCTGGCCCAACAATATTGGCAAAGCGCTCAATACGTTGCGCAACAAGTTCAGGGTGTTCAACAAAGTTCGTCGTAGTGTCAATCACACCCGGAATTAGAATTTTGTCTTCTGGAATGTCAATATCTTGCCAAACTGCCCATTCATGCGCGTGGCGTGGATTAGCACCTTCAAACAACAGGCCTTGCACGTTTGCCTTTAGCGCAACCGGCAACACCTTCGCAGCAGAAATATCGTGCGTGTGCGGGCCTTCATAGTTACCCCAGCAAATGTGCATGCGCACGCGGTCTGATGGAATATTTTGCAATGCGTAGTTCAACGCTTCGATTTGCAACTCAGCATTGCGCAAGAACTCCTCATCACTTTCATCGCGAAACTTGATGTGCCGCCCCATCGCTAAATCTGGGCAGTCCAATTGCAAAATCAGGCCGGCTTCAACAATGGTTTCATACTCGGTGCGCATTCCTTCAGATAGCGCTTCGAGGTAGTCTTCATGCGACTTGTAATGCTGATTAGGCTGAAAGACCGCAATTACGCCCGGAGATGCCGCATTCATAAATGCTTCTTCAATGCCGTGCTCGGCTTGTGCAGCCTTCAAATTGGCAATGTCTTTATGCAATGCCGTATGGTCTTTGACCTCAATTGGCCCACAGCAAATTGGGCGATTATATTTAGGCGTACCACCCTGTTTTGCTAACCGGTCGCGGAATTCTGGAAATTCATCTAGATCTTTGGGCGTTGCGCGCGGCACCTCACCAATCTCAAACCCAGTGAGACGATGTCGAATGTATGTTGCATAGCTAATCTTGCTGGTTTCGCCATCGCTTGGAATATCAACGCCTGCGTCATGTTGCTTACCGACAATATCGGTTACATGCTGCGCCATCAGCGCATCGTACTCGGTCTTTGAAAATTCTTTGCCCTGATCTTCCGCAAACAACATGTCTGCAACGGCTTGCGTGCGCGGCATACTGCCAACATGTGTGGTTAGGATAGTGTCTTTACTGGTTCGCATTCTAATTTTATTAAGGGTTGAAAGTTAGCGGTTGTTATCGGTTTAGCAATAAGCAGCTTACGTTACGGCTTCCCGTCTGGGCCGGCGGCATTTTCGCCAAGCGTTTCACGCATTTTCGCTGTCAATTCATCAAAGTTGTCTGGAATAATCAGCTTGCCGCGTTCGTCAGCTTGCATACCGATTTTTTCAGCGGCTTCTACAACTTGCGGGCTCCAATACGGATCTTTCATTGAGCCAAAGATGTGCGGATCAAGCACCGCGAAGAACCACGCCTTTTCTTCCCCAACATTGCGGAATTTACGATACAAGCCAGGCGGAAATGAAATCATGTCCCACGGGCCAAGAATTTCGCTGCCTTCTAAGTTGTCTGGATCTGAGTCGTTACTCCAAGAGAATTCCCACTGACCTGAAAGCGGCATAAACATTTCGCAGTAATCATGCGTGTGAAATGCAGGACCACAGCCTGGAGGTGCCCAGCACATCCCAATTTGGAACTTGTGCGGTTGCGGAAATGCCGGCTTGAAATATGGATTTTCACTAGCGGTGTCGCCAATGACTGCATAATTCATGCGATGGTGTTCTGGCAACAGGCTGTCAATAAACATCACAGGGATGCCATTTTCTTTTAGGTCATTAAAACGAACAATGCGCGAGCGCATTTCTTCTGGGGAAACTTTTGGGTGCATTCTGTTTATTTGTCCTTTGTTGTCGCTGTTACCTAGCGGGCTGGGCCTGAGAATTGATGATGTCCTTTCATAATTCCGGCGACAACATTGAAATTGAATGTATTGTCACCAACGCAAAAGGCTACGACAATTACAACTACCAATGTGGATCTGCACGCATACGTATGCATTCGGATCGGCGCTATGTTAGCACTAAGTTTGCAATTCGTCACCCTGAAACTGCACAAATTGGCGTAAAAAGTCATATTTCCGTTTGTTCAGGCTGACATTTGCCTTTATCGATGCTAACATTGATCGCGAAGGAATGAATACGTATGCACAGTAATACATTCGATACCATCGTGATAGGCGCTGGCAGCGCTGGGTGTGTTGTTGCGGCACGGCTAGCGCAGGCTGGCAACTCTGTTGCATTAGTAGAAGCCGGGCAAAGTGATGTTGGCCAAGCCGATATGCTCGACCTTTCGCGCTGGAAGAATTTAGTCGGCACGCAGCACGACTATAACTACGAGATCGCCCCACAGCCGCGCAGTAATAGTGACTTCAATCACACACGCGGCAAAATGCTTGGCGGCACGAGTTCAATCAATACCTGCGTGGCTTTTATCACGCCTGATCATGATCTTTCGCATTGGGTAAGCCTAGGCGCAAGCGGTTGGTCTCCACAAGAGTGTGCTCCCGCATTTGCCAAGCTGCGTGAAACCGTTCATTTTGAACAAAGTGAGCGCAACAATGCATTCCACACAGACGTAATAGCTGCCGCGCAACAAGTAGGCTTAGCCCAGCAAGTTTTCAATGCACCGGCCCCAAGCGGCAATGGCATTGGCTGGCTAGACTTCAACAAGAAAGGCACGCAGCGGCAGTCGGCATCCGTGGCATATTTGCATCCGCTCACACAATGGGGTGAGCGCCTTACCGTTCTAACTAACACGCAAGCAACGCAGCTATTGTTTGCTAGCAACGGCACCGCAAGCGGCGTCCGCACAAACAAAGGCGAGCTTTTTGCAAAGCAAGGTGTCGTACTCGCCTGCGGCGCATTTGCCACGCCAAAATTGCTGCTGCTCTCAGGAATCGGACCGCAGGCCGACCTTGATGCCCATGGCATTCCCGTGCGGCTTGACCTCGCTGGCGTGGGCAAACACTTGCTAGATCACCCAGAAAGTGGGTTGGCTTGGGAAACGGTAAGCCAAATCCCACAAGTTGATTTGAACAACATGGGGCTAGCATTCTTTGCCAATACACCAACAGGCAGCACTGCTCCAGCCGTGATGGGGCACATTGGCACGGCCGTCTTTGATGGACATACGACGCCCAAAGGCTATCCTAGCGCCGCAAACGGGTTCACGATAAACATCAACGTAGCACGGGCACGCAGTGAAGGCACAGTCCGGTTGCGCTCAGCGGATCCAAGTGCCGCACCGCATATTGATTTTCAGTATTTTACTGACCCTTACGATGAAGAAACGTTATTAGCCGGAATGGAATTTGCGCGTCGATTGGTGCAGCAAGCGCCGCTGCAACGCTGGGTTAAGCGGGAATTGTTTCCAGGAAGTGCTATAACCACCCGTGAACAGCTTTCCAGATATGCACGTCAAGTATCTGGAACTGTCTATCATCCAGCCGGTACTTGCAAAATGGGCGCAGCTGATGATGCAAGCGCCGTCGTTGACTCAAAACTACGCGTGCAGGGCATTCCAAATTTACGCATTGCAGACGCATCAATCTTCCCAAGCATGGTCGGGGTAAATCCCAATATCACCTGCATGATGATTGGTGAACGCTGTGCCGAGTTTATCTTGGCAGACACTAGACACTAATGAGCGGTTGCACGATTGCAAGACTTTGGACTCGCGCAACTTTATACAATCTTTGTGCTGCTTTATAGAGCAGTCACTACAAACAAAACGCAATCTCAAAACTCATGGCAACTTACTTAAAACGAGGCATTACTGAAGAAGCCTCACGTGAATACAACAAAAAAGTAGCAAACATCGTTGAAGGCATCTTGGATGATATCCGTGAACGCGGTGATGTTGCGGTCCGTGAACTGTCAGACAAGTTTGACAAATGGACACCTGAAAACTTCAAGCTTAGCCAAGCAGAAATCGACGCAGTCATTGCGACGCTGCCGGAACAAGTCATTGAAGACATCAAATTTGCCCAAGCACAAGTGCGCAACTTTGCCCAAATCCAACGCGATTCGATGCACGATGTAGAAGTTGAAACGCTACCGGGCGTTATTCTGGGACACAAAAATATGCCAGTCAACAGCGTTGGCTGTTATGTCCCCGGTGGCCGTTACCCAATGGTGGCTTCAGCGCATATGAGCGTGCTCACCGCAAAGGTGGCGGGCGTACCGCGCGTTATTGCCTGCACCCCGCCAATCAACGGCGAATTGCCAGCTGCAACCATCGCTGCGATGCACTTTGGCGGCGCAGATGAAATTCATATTATTGGGGGCGTTCAAGCCGTTGGTCGTATGGCGCTTGGCACCGAAAGCATGGAGCCAGTCGATATGATCGTAGGTCCCGGCAATGCCTTCGTGGCAGAAGCAAAACGTCAGCTGTTTGGCCGCGTTGGCATCGATTTGCTCGCTGGTCCAACCGAAGTCCTCGTGATTGCTGATGACACTGCCGACGCTGAAATGGTCGCAACTGATCTTTTAGGGCAAGCTGAACACGGCCCAACGTCGCCAGCGCTACTCATCACCACCAGCAAAAAACTAGCCGATGAAACCGTTGTTGAAATCGCCCGTCAGCTCGAAACACTACCAACCGCAGATATCGCAAGCGTCGCTTGGGAAAACATGGGGCAAATCATTCTTGTTGAGGATCTTGAAGAAGCCTGTGTTGAAGCGAACAAAGCTGCCAATGAACACGTGCAAATCCTAACCGCTGACAACGACTACTTCCTAGAAAACATGACCAACTATGGCGCTTTGTTCATTGGCCCACGCACTAACGTCGCCTTTGGCGACAAAGTCATCGGCACCAATCACACCTTGCCAACAGGGTTAGCCGCACGCTATACCGGTGGGCTCTGGGTTGGTAAATTCATCAAGACTTGCACCTATCAACGCGTTACAACCGATGAAGCCAGCGCCCTAATTGGCGAATACGGCTCACGCTTATGTGAAATTGAAAAATTCATGGGCCACAAAGCACAATGCGACTTGCGCGTTGAACGTTACGGTAGTAAATAGCGGTCAGCGGTCAGC
>JAHDBW010000069.1 GCA_020630175.1 Anaerolineales bacterium | reverse complement strand
ATTAGCGTTGAGGTTGGCGGCGTCCGGCCAAGAAAAGGTAGGAATAGAGCAACACACCAGAGATTAGGCCAATGCTCCACTTCACCGGCCATGGAATGGTTTCTGCGGGAGAGATAAAGCCCTCAATTGCGCCGGCAATCATCAACAGTGGCACGGCCATCACAATCAGCCGCACTGCTTTTTGCGACGCCGCAATGACCGCATCTTTCCGGCTAAGCAGGCCCGGCCGTAAAACAGCCCACCCTAGGATAAGCCCCGCACCACCAGCTATAAAGATGACAGTTAGCTCAATCACGCCGTGCCCAATCACAAAGGTCCATAGCTCAAATGAAAAGTCTACGGAGTGCGTTAATCCAGTCACAACACCAATCAGCATGCCGTTGTACACCAACAGCAGCAGGGTGAAAATACAGCCTAAAATTCCAGCGGCAAATGCCAAGAAGCTCACCCGAATGTTATTACTCATAATAAACGTCGATGCCATTGGCCGCTCGCTGACTGGGATCTCTGCCCATTGATCTTGCGTTGCCACAACATCCTCTACCCACACTTCCACTTCAGGACCGAACAAATTGCGCGCCATGTCTGGATCGTTTGCAACGACAATTCCCGACGCGATTGCTGGCAGAATAAAAAATGCGGCAGACACTAAGAAAAACGGCAGCGTTTCTCTAAACAAGCGCGGAAAGCCGGTCGTCAAGAAATTGATAATCCGCTTCACGGTTGGCGCATCAGGCTGATACAGCATTGTATGGGCTTGCGACACCAACTGATTGAGATAGCGTGTAATTTTTTCTTGTGGAAATTCACGCTGCGCAAGCGCCAAATCTGAGGTGACAGAGCGGTACAGGCGCCCAAAGGTTTCTACATCACTGGGAGTGAGTTTTGCAACGCTGCCTTGACTCGCTTTAATTAGGTCATCAAGTGCAATCCAATCTGCTTGGCGCTTTAGGGCAAAGTCTTCTGCTAACATACGTAAATATTACTGAATTTTCTGGACACAGCACAAGATCGTGCTGGTAAACTGCTTCACCCTTCTATTATAATAGGACTATGGATTTAGACTCACGATTAGATATCGAAACACCAGAAAACGTTGTATTTGGTTATGAAGTAGCCGGTTTAGGCTCGCGCTTTTTAGCAACGCTCATTGATACAACGCTTTTAATCATCATCCTTTCGATTGCGTCAGCGTTCTTTGGCTCTGCTGCGGGCTTGGCGGGCAATGCTGCCATTGCGCTGCTCACCTTAGTGAATTTTGTAATTTTGTGGGGCTACTATATTTGGTTCGAAGCCAGATGGAACGGGCAAACGCCTGGCCGCCGCGCGCTGAAAATTCGCATTGTGCGTAATGACGGGTCGCCCATGCGGCTGTCTGAAAACATCACCCGCAACTTACTACGTATTGTTGACTTTATGCCACTGTTCTACGCGGTAGGTATGGTCTCCATGCTGATCAACAAACAATCACGGCGCTTAGGTGATTTAGCCGCTGGCACAGTCGCCGTGCGTGATGAAGATACCGTCACCCTCGCAAATGTCACAAGCGAAGACTATCGGATTGTGACGCGAACGGCCGTGCCCCAAGAAATTCTAGACTTGCCCGTTTCACGCCTAAAGGCTGCCGATATCCATGTCATGAAAGACTATATCCGCCGCCGTGAAGAAATTGTCAATCGGGAAATGATCTCAGAGCGCATCGTCGCCCAGTTACTAGACACAATGCAGGTTGACCGCAGCCTCTTTGGTGACCGTGCCGCTGATAACCTATTGCTACACACCGCCCTGCGGCACGATGTTTGGCGGGATGAAAAAGATAATCCTAAGCCAGCAGCGAGCGCGGTAGATGTATCCAGCTTGCTTGCCACTGCACCGCCAAGCAGTGCCGGATTAGGCTCTATCCCCGTGGTTACTAAGCCAACGAACTTACCAATCTCAAGCGCTCCCACTTTTGTTTCTTATGGAGGCAATCGCAATGCCAACCAAGATCAGGAGCGCCCCGCAGACCTGAATCCAAGTGGGGAACTCACCCAAGATCAAGATAGCGAGTAACGTTGCCCCGACCGGCTCGGCCTGAACGGTTAGCGACACATACGTCGCTGGCAAATAATTGAGCGCCCAGTTGATGGTGGTGTGCCCAATTAGCTGTGACACCACCGCTAACAGCAAAATATAGCCGTACGTTTGCCACGAATAGCCCCACATTGGCGTTTGCACAACCAGCGCCACAATCACAATCAACCCCGCCGCCGCCCCATAGACCAAGTAAATATAGGTCCACAACGACATTTTCGGTCGTAACGTGCGGCCAATCAGCATGTAAAAGGCGGATGTGATGGCGCCGGTTAGCGCCAGCATATCGCCATAAATGGCTTGTCCTTGCGTTAGCGTTGCCAAAGACGGGCAATCCCAACTCCCCGCAACATAGCACGCATCCGAGGCCGCCATCACCACGCCCCCTACGAAGCAAATCAGAATGCCAATCACTAACAATTTGGTTAGCTTTTCGCCCAGAAAAATTGGTGCAAAGATCGCCACAAAGATGGGCGCACTGCTCACAAACGTAACCGACGAGGCCACGCTTGTATATGCCAGCGAGCTAATCCATGTCGCAAAATGAATGCCTAAGAACACCCCAGACAGCATTGCCCAGACGTAATCCTTTTTGCCCAGCGACCGCAGTTCAGCCCGTTTAGTTGAGAGAACAAACGGCGACATAATTAGAATCGCAAAAATAAGCCGCCACGTCACAATCGTGAGCGAGGGTGCTTCGCGCTGTGCCTGCCGGATAAAAATGCTGGCGCAAGAGATCGCAAAGATCCCAACACCCAATACAAGCAAAGGGTTGACCGCTAGCTTCGGTTGCGTTGTCATTATTTGAGAATCCTAGTTACGTTTATGGGTTATTGCTAAGTGTCGCTTCAAGACTTATTGACAAGAGATTTTGTCAGAGATACAATCGAATGGAAAGTTAACCTTAGTAAATTATCCTGATTCTTGAAGGCGATTGCCTTTGGATTAGGCGCTTTAATAGCCTGCCTTTTAGGGCGGTTTGGAATGAAGTACTTATTCTAGTACACTGTAAAAAAAACAGTTTTCGGAGACATTTGAAATGACCCACGTAATTACCAGCCTATGCTTGCGCGATAGCTCTTGTGTAGAAGTTTGCCCAGTTGAATGTATTATTCCAGGGAAGCCAGAATCAAAATGGCCGCTTTTTTACATCGATCCAGACACCTGCATCGACTGTGGTGCTTGCGTGCCTGAATGTCCATATGAAGCAATCTTTGCTGAAGATGAAATCCCTACTGATTACACAGCCATGGGCGGTGAATACCTTGCAATGCCAGAAGGCACGCCAGGTTACACTGAAGTCTATGAAGGTGAAAACGACCAAGACGAACCTGTCATCTTGAAAGCAACCCGCATTCTTGATGAAGGCGAAGTTGTTGACCTTACCGGTGATGCTGGCTGGAACGCAGCCCAAGCCAACGCCGATTACTTCGGCGACGACGCCCCAGGCTACGACGCGCTAGATATGTAATATCTGGTTGCGCACAACGCGTAATTGAAAAAAGCGGAGCTTATGGCTCCGCTTTTTTATTTAACTTTCGTCTCTCAATCGGGTATCGCCATATAACGTGACCCGCTCCAGCACCTTGGCGTCTATATACATAACACCCACTGAAAAGGAGACCTTCCCATGAGTAGAAAACTCACCAATGAAATGATTGCCCGTGTAAAAACAGATGCCGCCTTCCGTGCCGAGCTGTCGGCTGATGCTGACGCAGTGTTCGCCAAAACATCGCTTTACCCTTGGCAACAGCGCGACGTTTTAAATGCGCTTGCTGCACACGCTTCCAACGCCAGCAAAACAAAAAAATCAGCCCCCGATAAACTGACTAAAATCGAAGGGATTGGCCCTAAAGCCGCTGGCGTGTTAGCCGAAGCAGGCATTGCTAGCTTTGCAGCGCTAGCAGAAAGCACACCAGCCCAGCTAAAACACATTTTGACCGCCGCAGGCGGGCGTTTCAACGCAATGGTGCCTGACACGTGGCCAGAGCAAGCGGCATTGGCAAACGCTGGTAATTGGGCTGAACTGAAAACGCTGCAAGACGCCCTAGACGGCGGCAAACGGAAGTAAGCCCCAACCGTAATAAAAAAAGCGCATCTAACGATGCGCTTCAAGGGGTTTAGGCAATGACTTGGGCTAGCGGCAGCCTATTTAGCTAATTCAAGATAAATGCTATTCGCCACCTTGCGGCCTAAGGCGTGCGTTTGATCGTCGACCGTTGTCACGTGCACCGGCCCATCAAAGGGACCAATATCCACAATGGTAAGCTGCGTGCCGCGCTCAACGCCCAGCTTGGTGAGGTAGCGCAGCAGTTCGGGATTTGTATCATCCACGCGCACAACCGCGCCAGACTGCCCAATTGCCAATGAAGAGAGACGCAGCCCGATTGCTTCTGCAATGACACCAGCTTTAGTCGGAATTGGATCGCCGTGTGGATCGTGCGTGGGGTTGCCCAAGAAGTTCGCAATGCGGTCTTCAAACTCTTCAGAAATAACGTGCTCTAAGCGCTCTGCTTCGGCGTGCACTTCATCCCAAGAATAGCCCAGCGCTTCCGTTAGGTACAATTCAATCAGCCGATGGTGCCGCAATACTTCCAGCGCTGCTTTTTCGCCAACTTGGGTTAGCGTAACGCCGTAGTGCCGTTCATAATTCACAAGCGGCGGGTCATGTTTAGCCAGCTTCTTGATCATGCCTGTTACAGACGCCGCAGCATACCCTAGTCGTTCGGCAATAGCATTCGTCGAAACCGGCGACTGGTTACGTTGTAAATCGAAAATCGTTTTGAGGTAGTCTTCGATGGCTTGGGATAGTTTCAAACGCGTTTGCACATGCAGATTATACGGGATGTTACGCTGACAATGCACACTCTATCGTTATCAATTACGGTTTATAACGTCATTACCAAACATCTCTCTGCCCATACGCCAAATGAGGCCTGCGGGCTGTTGGCTGGGACGGCGCAGCACGCCACGCAAGCGTACCCGATTGCGAATGTCGCTAGCACGCCGCGTACGCATTACCAGATGGAACCGCAGTCGCAGCTGACAACCATGCTGGCGATTGAAGCCCAGCAGCAGGCGCTGGTTGGCATTTTTCACTCTCACCCAGCAGGACCTAGCCAGCCCTCTGAAACAGACTTACAGCTAGCCACTTACCCAAATGCGGCGTATCTTATTTTCTCGCCGCTAAATAACCGCTGGCTGGCACGTGCGTTTCGGTTGCAAACCCAGCAGTTTGTTGAGATCCCATTGATTATTACGGCCTAACCGCCACACGTCCGCGACATCTATATTAATATCGCTTGCTAGGGGACTTGCTTATCTTTTATAATCAAATTATCTTACTAGGTGAGACTTCACCTAAATCCAAACACACTCTAGCCTGATCTGCTCTCAGAGAATGGCTATTTCATCTAACGAACACTTATCATGGCCGGAAAGAAACGTAAAAAAGTAAAAAAAGCACCACCAACTAGTCAAAAATCAGAAATTCGCGCATCACGCGGGTACACGATTTTTGCGATTGTGGCCGTTATTGCCCTTGTGGCCAGCGTTGTCGCTTCACTATTTATTAGCACCGGCGGACACCTCTAAGCATATTTTTTGACTGAATTGAAAATAGCGACCCTCGGGTCGCTATTTTTGTTTAAGTCTATTTACTGTTTTAGGCTGCGCAGCGCTATCTAAACGAGAAACGCAATCAGTAACGCGGCAAGGCCAACCGCCACATGCTCGATCAACACATTGCGGGGCGGCATCGTTTTGATGCCAGACTTGAGCAAGCCCAACGCCGGATAAAAAAGCGCAACCAAGATCAGGCCACGCGTTAGGCCGGTTAGCGACCAATACGCCAGCGCCCAACTCGCTTGACTCAACACCAACGCCAATCCAATGGCGATCCAGCGGCGCTGCTTGTGCGGCAACTCACTATTGCGTAGCAAGCGCCATGTTAGCAGTGCGACTGCGGCAAACATCCACACAACGCGCCAAAACGGCAGCAAATTACTCAACTGGATGGCCGTTACAATCAAGACCAAGTAAGCCACCGCATCATAAATCAAGCGGTCTACGGCAGCGCTGGTCTGCACATCCACCGTGAGATATTCAATCAGCAGCACGCCCAGTAAGCCAATCACGCTAACAATAATGCCGGTGATCCAACCCGCGCCCATTTCCAGCTGATTCAGCCACATGCCCAGCGTCAACGCGCTAAGTGTGGGTAAAATCCAATGCGTCCAAGTGCGCCAGCCCGTGTCGCTGGCCTGATAGTCCGGATGGCTACGGAACAAGCCATCTGTGCCGAAGGCCACAAGCAGACCCACTAGCAACAAAATAAACGCGCTACCTTGGATATTCCAAAGCACCGGTTCACCGCGCCAAGCCGTTTCAATTTGTAAAATTGGGAGTTTTAGCAGCCGCACAACTGTATACCCAAGCAGGGTTACAGCGGTAATCACGCTAAGATGATCTGTGCTGGGATAGTGCCGTTCAGATGGAGTCATAACTGCCAAAGTGTAGCAGTTGCACACCTAATACACCAGCCGCGTTTTTTGGATGACCACCCTACGCAGGAGCAACCACTTTTGATTTCTACTCTCGTTCTGCCAACCGGCCTGCTATATGCCGGTTTACTTCTGCTCTGGCTTTGGATTGCGCTTGAAGATCTACGCACGCGGCAGGTCTCGCTGGCGGCCTTATTGCTGAATATTGTAATGGGACTAGCCGTCGGGGCACTTGTGCAGCAACAGCACTGGCTAGATTTAGGCATTGGCGCTGTCATCAGCTATGGCATTGGCGACTTACTCTACAAAGGTGGGCGGCAATACGCACTCTGGCAGCGGCAACGGTTGGCGTTAGACGTGCCAACGCCCTTTGGCAAAGCCGATGTATGGGTGCTGTGCGGCTTAGGCGCAACATTTGGCGTGTTAGGCGGCCTGCAAGCGTGCCTCTTAGGCCTGCTGATTGGCGGTGTAGTCGCGCTATGCAAATGGTGCCTGACCGCAAACAAACGGCAACGGTGGCGCGTTACCTTTGCCTATACCCCAAGCTTGCTCATTGCCGGATGCATCACGCTATGGCAAGGGCCAGCTCTAATCATTTGGTTGATGGGTGGCTAATCTATCCTGCCGTCGGGTCTTGTCAGGCATCAGGTAGAATCCACGCTATGTATACTTTGCCGCTTGCCCAATGGGCGATCTTTATTTTCGCGATGATTCAATCAATTTATGGCTATCAGGCCTATGAAAAACAGACCGACTCAAACTTTGATATGACGTTTGGATTATGGAGCGGCTTAGCGCTGTTCTGCGCTGGGATTGGGGTATTTATAAACGAGTATTATGGAGTTACCGCAGCAATCCTTATCACGGCGGTTGGGCTGGCGTTTTACGCGCGGCGGTTTGTCAAAACATGGCAATTTCGGACCGTTGGCGTTTGTACGCTGTTGAGCATTTTCTTTTTGTGGGTGTTCGCAACCGCGTGGCAAACGTTCTAAGCCGTTTCAACACCCCCTAACAGCCAAATGTCCAAGCTGCTTTTACGCGGTCTCGTTTGGCTTCATAGCGCGGCGCTGCTAGGCTGGCTTGCGATTTGGCTAACAATCAATGAGCGGCTTTGGCCAATGGTGTTGCTCAATCGCTTGGTGGCTTGGGGGCTGTTAGGCGCAGCCATTACGCTTGCCATTAGTCGGTGGCACCGCTGGCATTGGAGCACTGTACTCAACGTCGGTTGGCTGCTGCTTAGCGCGTATTTGTATTGGCCGTATGCATTGCCCACTACATCAGTCACAGCCGCGCCAACAGATCTAAAAGTCCTGACCTATAACATTCTGTATAGCAATCCAGATACTGCCGCTATTCAAGCTGTGATCGAAACCCATCAAGCCGATATTGTTGGCCTACAAGAGGTCACCAACGCGCAATGGGCGCAGCTATCGACGGCGCTGCAAGGCGATTACCCGTATCAATATTATGGGCTGGCACATGATTACGGTGCGCCTGCGTTGCTCAGTCGCTATCCAATTCAAGCTACAACATTTCTCACTTCAGATATTGACCGCGCAACACTCGTGGCCGACTTAGAGATTGCGGGCACGCCGCTCACCGTGGTGGTTGCGCACCTGCAAGCTTATGGATGGGCTTGGATACCGCGCACGCGCTTTTCTTACTACGCTAACTTGAAAACCACGCAACAGAATCAGCAGGCGCAAGCGATTGCAGACTATATTGCCCAGTTGCCACATGCGGCCATTGTGTTGTGCGATTGTAATACGCGTGAAGTTTCCAGTTCTTATCAGTTGCTAGACGCCACGCTTACCAACGGGGCCCGCACGCGGCGCGCGATTGCGGCGCCGTCAGGCACACGCAAAGACCGTGATCTCAACCACATCGATTATGTGTGGAGCAGCCCCGATCTCACAAGCAGTGGCGTGTTTGTTGGGACTGCGGATGGCGGCTCTGACCATTTGCCACGCCTTGGCCTTATCAATTGGCCTTAGCCCCTGTTAAACAAAAAAGCAGCCATTTCTAGGCTGCCCTTTGATCTTACTGATTAGTTGCGTTGGGTTTATTCCCGCGTTGCCGGCTCTTCCGCCAAATGAGCGATGGAGAGACACGGGGCAGCGGCTGCGTACCGCGTGTGACAGTCCAGTCGATAAGACGTTGCCAGCCGTTTTCTACGAAATACTCAAGCTCTTGCGCACAGGCCGCATAGGCGTGGCGCGGCATCCGATATGGATCAGCTACATCATAGGGCGAGCCAATCAGTTCACTAAACATTCGGACACGGTGTGCAATTCGGGGGGCTTGATTGCGCACATAGGCATGGTGGACGTGTGTCATCACCAGAATCAAGTCTGACATTTTTAGCAGGCCTAACGTCGTCGCTTGCGCGCTGTGGCTGCTAATGTCTATGCCGCGGTCGCGCATCTCTAACACAGATGATTCAGACGCAGCAAGGCCTGGAGTCGCCTGAATACCAGCGGACGCAACGCGCCATTCAGTGAGTCCCTCTTGGTGTAATCGGTGACGGATAAGCCCTTCACCCATAGGCGAACGACAGATATTTGCAGTGCAGACCACTAAAACTTGTTTCATAGGTAATTATCTTGACGCTACTTTAGCGCAAAAGTAACGCAAAAAACAAGCGTAATCGAGATTTCGTACGAAGATGAAACAAAAAGAGCTGCCAAGCGGCAACTCTTTAAGAATAAGGTTGAATGTGGTGTGCGTACCGTTAGAGATCTAACCAATCTGCGCACAGGTTAGTGCGAAATAGACAGCTGTCAATTACTAGTCAATAGTCGGGTCTAGTAAGCCAAATGAACCGTCTTTACGCGTGTATAGCAAATTGATTTTGTTGGTATCTGCGTTCAAGAACATATAGAAGTTATCGTGCCCTGAAAGCTGCATTTGTTCTAATGCTTCCAACTCGTCCATGGGGGTTACAGGGAAAGCCTTCCGGCGGCCAATTGCTGGCGTAAGGGGGCCTGTTTCCGGCATATCCAAGTGATCGTCGTCATCAAACGGCAGAATATCAGCTAATGTAATTTGGCCCGCTTTCTTGCGATTTTTGCGGCCTTTCCCCTTGAAGCGCTCTATTTGACGTTGGATTTTGTCTAGAGCTTTGTCGAAGGCGCTTTGGATGTCTCCTGAGCGTTCTTCAGCGCGGAGTACGCTGCCTTTTACCGGTAACGTGATCTGGGCGACCTGGCGGTCACCGGCAGAGCGCATCGTTTCTTGCGCACGCAGATCAACTTGAGCATGCGTCAGATCCGGCAGATAGCGGTCTAGCTTCTGGGCCCGGCTCTCGATGTAGTCGCGAAGTTTATCGGTTACTTGTAAGTTGCGGCTGTTAATTGTCAGTTCTATTGCCATGACAACCTCCTAAAAATAAGTGTTGGTGGGTTTTAGTCTTTACCATTACCCGGTACTAATATGGTGCAACTGCGTGTTGCCACGGCAGCTGCGGTTGCTTAGCGTGTTAAGCAACATTGAACGCCTACCAAAGTAAGCGGAACAATCTATCAAATGGCCCGGGCGACGGTTGTTGCCCAGACTGTTTCTGCGCCGCCTGCTCGGCAAGCGCTGGCGCAGGCTTCTAACGTTGCGCCGGTGGTACACACATCATCCACAAGAATGACGGTGCTTTCCTGAAATGCCTGCGGCGTACAGGCAAATGCCGCCTGCATATTCTGCCGCCGCTCTGATGCGGTTTTGCCAGCTTGGGCGGAGGTATCACGCGTGCGGCGCAGGCTCGTAACATCAACCTTGGTCGTTGTCGCAGCGCCCAGTTGGACGGCTAACAATTCAGATTGATTGTAACCACGCGCTTTATAACGTGCTTTTGCTAGCGGCACGGGGACTAGCACCGCATTTTCAGGCAAGTTTTCTGGCCAGGCCCGTTGCAAAATCGGGACGAGTTCCAAGGCTAGGCTGCGCTGATTTTCATACTTAAAGGCGTGAATTAGCGCTTGCATTGATCCACCAAAGCCTGTGGCAGCCCAAAGATGATCCACGCCAAAGCCGTGTTTTTCACACAGACGGCAGCGCTTGCTATTCTTTTGATCAAGCGGCAAGCCGCATTGGTAACAGACGTTTGAGGTAAGGAAGGTAAGCGAGGCCAAGCAGTCTTCACAAAATGCAGTATTCGGCGCGTGGCATCCCGCACAGCTTGGGGTTGTAACGCTGCGCACGGCATTCCAGAATAATTTACGGAATGAGGGAGTGGGTACCGAATGTTGTTGCCGCATAAAGTAATAGAACTATCTTATGAAAAAGTGCCTGTTTAATGCAAGTCGAAAAAGACCGGAAAACAAAAACGCCTCGCAGCAGTGTGCGAGGCGCTATTGGGTCGTCAGATAGTCGTTGTGTTGAAAGACTTTCTAATCACTAATACTCCGGTGAACAAGACAGTGCGCTGAGCGCTATGCAAAAATGCGGCTTAGCAGCAGGCTGCTGTCTTCTTGTGGTGCAAATGGCGAGTTGGCGATGGCGTCCATGACGGCCGGGCCTAACAACGCCACAATGATGACAATCACAATTGCCACCAGAACGATAATTAAGGCGTATTCAATCAGGCCTTGGCCTTCAAGTTTACGGTTGAACATATTGCGGAATGGCCTCTTTACTAAGTAGTCCGTAGAAAGCCGTCAACACGGCTGTGCTGACGTTCTAAACGGATCCTTCTGTAAACTTCAATTTTAGTAACCCGTTACTTCAGGTTGCTACTTGGTTTTTACAGAAACGGTTAAGACTAACCAAATTTTACCGCAACCATTTACTAATGGTGTTTTTTCGTAATTATTCAACATTAGCTTTAATGTTGTTGGTGCAATAACACCTAGTTATTACGAAGAGATCAAGCTAGTGTTACTCGCTTGGCTCCATGTCTTCTGGGCGTTTTGTTTCAGCCAACGGTACCCAACCATGTCGCACAGCATATAGTGCTGCTTGCGTGCGGTCTTCTACATTCAATTTATGCAGAATAGCCGTCATATGGTTTTTTACTGTTTGGTGGCTAATGCCCAAGCGACCAGCGATTTCTTTATTGCTCATGCCACGGGTGACATTCTTGAGAATTTCCATTTCACGCGGTGAAAGTGGTGAGAATAATTCGCCTTCGCTTTTGCCAGATGGATTGCTGTCAATTTTTTCTTGCAACCATTCTTGCAATTGCGCGTTGTCCATAATTTGGTCACCGGCAATATATTTGCCAGCAGCAACTTCACGAACAAAGTGCAATAAGCGGCTTGGCTCAATGTCCTTCGGGCAATATGCGGCGGCACCGGCTCTAAATGCGTGCACAATTTGCTCTACATCATCATAAGCCGTCAGCAACAATACTGAGGTGCGGCGCATGGTGTTAGACACTTTGCGGCAAACTTCAATCCCATTCATTTTTGGAATGTTGATGTCCATAACAACAACTTCCGGTTGCAGGATTTGAATTTGGCGCAAGGCCTCTTCGCCATCACCACATTCACTCATGACATAAATGTCACCCTCAGCTGTGAGGATGTCTCTTACGCCTTGGCGAAAGACTGGATGGTCTTCTACGATTACTGTGCCAATTTTTCCCATTGCTTGGCTCTCCTTTTATTCAGAAACAGGGTACAAAAAACTTAATGGTACTCCCAGTATATAGCGAAACTATACTAGAAACAAGAACGAATTTCCTGCGCGACACGACTTTTTGCATTACTTTTGTATTACAAAAATTTGCGCTTGTTCGTGTATTCTAGAGCATGTTATGAATTAAGCAATCGAATCAACCGGAATATCAGCAGTTTTACGTAATTGGCCACATCCAGCGTTGATATCAATGCCGCGTCGCATCCGAATCGTGCACGTAACGCCATAACTTTCTAAGATGCGCTTAAATTCATCAACGCGCTCGCGGTTAGATTTTTCACCAGCATAATCCGTTGTTGGGTTAAGCGGAATAACGTTGACGTGACACAACATCCCCCGCACTAGCTTACCTAAAGCGTGCGCTTGTTCTGGCGTGTCGTTTTGGTTTGCAATCAATGCCAGTTCAAACGTCATGCGCCGCCCGCTGAGCTCTGTATACTGACGGCAAGCGTCGATAAGATCTGCAATTGGGTAGCGCTTATTGAGCGGTACCAGCGCCGTACGGAGATCATCTGTCGCCGCATGCAAGGAAACCGCCAGCTTGATTTGGCGCTTCTCAGCCGCAAATTTTTGAATGGCCGGGATAAGACCAACGGTCGAAACGGTAATGCGTCGCGCCCCAAAGTTGTAGCCTGTCTCATCAATCAGCCGATCTAGCGCGGCCATGGTGTTGTCGTAATTATGGAAAGGCTCGCCCATCCCCATCGCAACGATATTGGTCAGCCGATCATCTTGATCCTTTAGCGCCCGCGCAAACCACAGCACTTGCTCCACAATTTCCCCAACGGTTAGGTTGCGCTCAAAGCCCATTTGTCCGGTTGCGCAGAACACGCAGCCCATTGCGCAGCCAGCCTGCGTAGAAAAGCAGACCGTGCGGCGGGTGTCATAGGTCATCAACACGGTTTCAATTTGTTGCCCATCGGCAAGCCCAAATAGATTTTTGGTTGTGCTACGGTCACTAGAGTTGAGGCTCACCAACGTTTTGAGCGAGCCAAACTGAAATTTTTCGTTCAACTGCTCACGCAACGTCTTGGGTAAGCTGGTCATTTCATCAAAGGACCCCACAAGGACAACATAAATGTTTTGCCAAACTTGCTTGGCACGGTATTTAGGCTGGCCCATTTCAATGAGGGCAGCTTCAAGTTCTGGGTAAGAGAGGTCGAAAATGTTCATAGTTAACGTTGCCTAGACGGGGTCAGGCGTATAAAAAAAATCCCGGCACCATCGATAGATGATGCCGGGTATTGTATCTGGCTTTGGGGAATAGTGGGTGAGTTACTTCTTCAACTCGATCTTGGCAAGAATATCGCCTGCCATCCGCCGCCACTTTGGGTTGTTCACAGCCAAAGACTGCGCGTGTTTACTATCGGCTTCAGAAAGCTCAAATTCGCCTTGCTTGAGGTATGCCATCGCACGCGCTAGGTAGGCTTGCGGATCATCCTCATCATAGTTGATGTACTGCGTAAGCGCTTCAACCGCACGGTGGAATTTGCCCATCTCAAGGTAAGAGTTCCCCAAATTGAACAGCAACTGCGGATCGGTTGGGCGCATGCGCGAGGCTTGTTCAAAATCGCTGGTTGCGAGTTCAAAGTTACCTAGTTGGAAGGCAGTCTCACCACGGTGAATGTGCAAGTCTGGCGAGTGCGGAGACACGTCAAGCGCGCGGCTAAAGCTGTCGAGCGCGGTTTCTAAATCGCCATCTTCTTTACACATCAGGCCATGCCAAGAGAGCGTGACCGGGTCTTGCACGCCGTGCTTGAGCGCGGTGTCTAGATCACTCTTGGTGCGTGGGCGGTCGCCTTTCATACGCTGGACGCGGGCGCGGCCAACATAGGCATCACCATAGTCACTGCGCAAAAGAATTGCTTGGGTGAAGTTATTCAGCGCGGTGTCATAGTCATCAAGGCCAAGGTGCCCCATGCCCTTGCGGTAGTATGACTGCGGATCATCATTGGCAACGTTGAGCAAGCGTTCTTCATTGGCAAGCAGCTTTTTATAGTTCTGCAGGCGCAAATGAATATTGCCCATCGAGCGCAACAGGTCTTCATTATCAGGCTGCTCATTAGAGACAAAGTCAAGATCGGCCAAGGCCAATTGCGGCTTGTCTAATTCTAAATACGCTTTGCCACGGTACAGGTAAGACTCGGTTTGGTCAGGTGCTAAGGTCAGTGCTTGTTCAAAGTCTGTCAGTGCAGACCCATAGTCTTTGAGTGCAAAGTGCGCAACGCCCCGATTGTGCCACGCCATTGGGTTAGACGGGGTCATTTCTACCAGCCGATTATTATCGGCCAGCGAGTTTTGCAAATCCCCTGCTTGGTAGTGTGCAACGGCCCGCATGCGGTAGCTTTCGGCCACATTAGGCGCTAAGCGGATGGCGTTATTGAACTCTACAATTGCTTGGCGGTATTGACGCTGCTGCATCAACAAGCGTCCCACTGAGTAATAATCTTGCGCCCGGTTTGGGTCTAATTGAAGCGCCTGTTGATGGGCTTCCATAGCACGCGTTGAGCGTCCCATATCGGTGTAGAGATAGCCAAATTCAGTGTGAATTTCTGGTCGACGCGGCGAAGAGCGTGCCGCCCGTAACAGGCGTCGCTCGGCAGTGTCGTAGCGGCCGTGTGAGCGCAGAATCTCTGCTTGCCCCACAAGTGCCGGAACATGCTTTGGGTTGAGTTTTAGGGCTTTGGCGTAGTTTGCCATCGCATCGCGGTATAGGCCCATCTGACGATAGACTTTGGCGCGCGCAACGTAGACCCGTGGGTCACGCGGGCGGCGACGAATCGCGGCATTGACTTTATTCAGGCGTTGTTCTGAATGCGCCGTGCGGGTAGTTGAAAGATGTGCTTGGGCAGCAACCATAGGTGGTTTCTATACTAACGTCTTAGGGTTTCCAGTAGTTCTGGTAGACCATTCAAGACATGGGTTGATTTTATTGTACTATTTTTCGCTTGTGCCGCGCTAGTGACCCCGGTCATGACAAGCAGACTAGCTATATCTGCATTAATCGCACCGAGAATATCAGTCTCTAGGCGGTCGCCAATGGCAAGCGTGCTAGACATGTCATACGGCAAACGTTCTACCGCTTGTTGATACAAGATCGGTTCTGGCTTACCAATGATTGTTGGTTGTACACCAGTTGCGGCGGCAATTGCGGCCAACGTGGCACCGTTGCCGGGCACAAACCCGCGTTCTTCTGGAAAGCTCACATCTGGGTTACTGCCAATAAAGGTCGCCCCGTCATTGATGTTGAGCGTGGCCTTGGCCAGCATTTCCCAGGTTAGCTTTTGGGTGTATCCAACGGCAACATAGTCTGCATTAGAGTCTGCAAGAACGAGTCCAGCGTCGGCTAATGCCTCGCGGATGCCGTCTTCGCCAATCACATACACGGTTGAATTGGGCTTGGCCGTTTGCTTGAGATACAGCCCAACACCCATCGCTGCGGACAGCACTTCATGGGGCTGCACTTCTACGCCCATCATGGCAAACTTTTCCATGTATTGTTCAAGCGTTTTGGCAGCGTTATTTGTCACTAAGACGAACGGCGTCTCTGTTTCACGCAGGTAGGCAAAGAAGTCTTGCATGCCCGGTAGCGGGGTATTGCCCGTCCATAGCACGCCGTCCATATCAATGAGAAATTGTTTATAGTGTTTCATTTATAAATAGAGAGAAGTGGTCAGCTTAGGTAACCACCAGAAAAGAGCGTTTATGCTGCGGCTTGTTCTAGGGCGCTATCATTGCCCCAGCCCAGACTTTGGCCCTGCTCATTTTCTAGAATAGGGCGCGTGCGATGCAAAATTGCATCGGCGTTGACGATCACGCGCTTAACGTCTGAACGAGACGGCACTTCATACATCACGTCCATCAGCACGCCTTCAACAATTGCCCGTAAGCCGCGCGCGCCCGTTTCGCGGCGCAAAGCTTCGGCAGCAGCGGTTTGAATAGCATCATCCGTAAAGACTAAGTTGACGCCATCATAAGAAAGCAAATGTTCAAACTGTTTGACAATTGCATTGCGTGGCTCGGTCAGAATGCGGCTTAAGGCAGCTACATCTAGCGGGGCGATGCTGGTCATGATTGGCAAGCGCCCCATGAATTCAGGGATCATGCCGTAACGGACAAGGTCTTCAGG
Source organism: Anaerolineales bacterium (assembly GCA_020630175.1). Lineage (GTDB taxonomy): Bacteria > Chloroflexota > Anaerolineae > Anaerolineales > UBA6668 > JAHDIM01. The sequence goes on along the minus strand of JAHDBW010000069.1, from coordinate 1,114 downwards.
CGCTACATTTTGCAGCAACGCCGCATAGTCACGATCAGCAATAGACCCATCTGCTTGTGTGGTGAAGCCTAATGTTTTGTGTGCGCCAACACGCTTGGCAATCACGTCTTCTAATCCGGCAAACGTCCCACCACAAATAAACAGCACGTTGCGGGTATCTAGTTGTAAGAAGTCCTGATGCGGATGTTTGCGCCCACCTTGCGGCGGCACATTGGCAACGGTGCCTTCCATCAGCTTGAGCAACGCTTGCTGCACGCCTTCACCAGACACATCACGCGTGAGCGATGGACTATCGCCACCCTTGCGCGCAATCTTATCGATTTCATCAATGTAGACAATGCCACGGGCGGCACGGTTCACGTCATAGTCTGCGGCTTGAATTAGGCGCAGCAAAATATTTTCGACATCTTCGCCAACGTACCCCGCTTGTGTAATTGACGTGGCATCGGCAATGCAGAACGGCACATCCAACACGCGGGCTAAGGTCTGCGCAAGCAGCGTTTTACCGCACCCAGTTGGGCCAATCAGCAAAATATTGCTTTTTTCTAACTCGATGTATCCCGCTGACGGATTGTTGATGCGTTTGTAATGGTTATACACCGCTACAGACAGCACCCGTTTGGCATCAGTCTGCCCAATGACCCACTCACTCATGTGATTGGTAATGTCTTTTGGCGTCAGCGCCCTTTTTTCGGGCACGTCTGGCCGCACAAACATTTCCAACGGATGCCCTTGCGCCAAAATATCCCGGCACGCGCCAACGCACTCATCACAAATAAATGCACTTTCAGGTGCAATGATGAGTTGATTGACAGTGCGCTCATCACGGTTACAAAAAGAACAGTGACGCAGTTGTGACTGCGGGTTGGATTTGGAGCGGGTTGACTTTGCCATCGGTGGAGTCAAGTTAATCAAGAATCCGCGTAAGCGTCAAGTGAATTTGTTATGAGTTCGTTAGATTACGTTTAAACAACAACGCCTGACAGCCCAGTCAGTGGGTGTCAGGCGTGTTTGCGTCAACTAGGCGTTGAAAGGCGAATTAGCCTTTCTTCTTCCCAATTGGCAGGCGATTTTCGTCGAAATTGTTTGGCGTTAGCACTTTGTCTACCAAGCC
>JAHDBW010000395.1 GCA_020630175.1 Anaerolineales bacterium | reverse complement strand
GGTGTTGGTGCATCTGTCGGCGCTGCTGCTGTTGCCGTTGGCGCTGGGGCATCCGTTGGGGCGCTATCTGTTGTTTCAACGGCGGCGACCACTTCTGTTGCGGGCACGTCTGCTACGGTGCTGCGCGATTGGAGCCAGTTGTAACCAAGCACGCCGATTACACCCAAAATACCAACCACAATTAGCCCAATCAGTGACGGCAGGGCCACGCGTAGCCAAGCCGGTTGCCGTGAACGGCGCTTGGAGCGATTCAAACTGATGTAGCCACTTTGCACCTGATTGGGTGGCGGTGCGGCGGCGTGTAGGGCTAGGCGCATTTCACGCGCTGAGGCGTAGCGTTGGGCTGGCGTGTTAGACATCGCCTTTTCAATGACTACGGCTAGCTTAGCGCCCTCTTTGGTCAGTAAAGACTTAGCGGGTTTGATGTTGCGGCGCAACACGGTGCCCCGGCGGTCTTCACCGGGAATCACACCCGCAATGGCGTGGTACAGCACCGCACCCACCGCGTAAAGATCGGTGGCTTCGTTGGCGGTTGCGGCGGCGTATTCAGGGGCGTAAAACGTTTCTGGCGTGTCTGGGTTAGACCGCGGACCAACGCCATAATCGACAAGTACCGCTTCCCCTTCACGCGTAATGATGACGTTATCGGTTTTAACATCGCCATGAATAATGGCCGGATGCCGCCGATGTAAATAATCTAGCGCAAAGAGCACTTGTCCAATCCACAGTGCGGCTTGATCTTTTGAAATGCCTTGCTGCGCGTTGATGCGGGCGGTTAGCGGCTCCCCTGAGACGTACTCCATCACCATGTAATGGGCGTTATCTGCTGTTGAGAATGTATCTAAGACTTCTGGCAGATTGGGGTGAATGCGAAACCGCAGCGGATGGATGACGGCTTCAAATGTGGCCTGATCAATGGTTTTGATCTCTTTGAGAACAACCACTGTGTCTAGGTCAATGTCGTGACAATAGTAAATAGCGCCACCAAGATGTTCTCGGTGAACCGTATCAATGCGATAGCGATCGCGCAGTATTGTCCCTTCGTTTAAAGCCATTTCTTCGATTATAGCGGAGTAAGGAGTCGGATAGTAGAAAGTTTGCGATTACAAACACAAATTAGGGGAAATGTAGGGTTTTTGAGACGTTTGGGCACTGCACGGAGTGACTGCAGCAGCGGCGTGCTCTTTACAGCAGTGCCCTTTTTACTAGTTCAAAACCGTTTGGTTTTATTCGATGCGCGCTTTTAGGTAGAGCCCTTGCTTTTGGCGCATGGCGTTATCAAAGTCACCAATAAAGCGCCACCAGTTGGTGAGCGGCTTGCCTTCAAAGTCGAGGCCATTGCCAGCACCGGGGATGTTTTGCATCCAGTAGGTGAACCATTGCAGGCTGTCGCCGTTCCAGCGGTCGCAGTTCATGCGTTGTTTCTGGCCGCTGCCATCGGGTTTCCAATCTTCAATGTCGGTCATGACATGCTTGGTATTTTTCCAGTCGTAGTCGCGTTCGCCGTTGGGCGGGAAGTGTGACCAACCACAGCGCCCTTCGCCGGGGTCGCCCACAAAGCGCTTCCAGAACAGGTCGTAGTCGATGTGGCGCAACACGGCTTCAATTTGATGCATGTGATTTTCTACGAATTCAGATGCGCCGCGCCCGTAGTTATAGTGATAGCACGTGTACGTGTTCTTGAAAATTGGTAGGTCGGTTGCGTCGCGGTCGCTATTGCTAATGTCACCATAAGGGCCAGACATATTACTTTCCCACAGGTGCACTTTGCCACCGTGGTAGCCCCACACCCAAATTTCTTTGACGCCCATCTCTTCCACCCAATATTGGGCGTTGATGCGCTTCATGATGGCGTTGTAGTCCGTCATGGGTTCTTTGAATTTTGGATTATGAAAGGTGGGCAGCGGTTCTAAGATTTCCATCCGCTGGACAATTTCATATTGAATACTGACCTTGGCGTTTGGATTTTTGTATTGGTGGTAGCAACTGCCGTCTTTTAACGCCTGCATGGCTTGGCGCGTGCTGTTGGTTACGTGCTGGCGGCGTTGGTCTAATGGGCCATCCACATCACCGGTCACTTCACGGTCGATGTGCCCATTGGCGGTGACTGGGTAGTATTCCACCATCAGCACAGGTAAGGTCCAGCCGCTGCTGGCAACCGGCGCGGATTGGGCCTGTGCCGCCTGTTGTTTTTGCATTTCTGCCGATTGTTCAATTACTGTTTTTAGAAGTCTACGTAACATATAAAGCGCGTTCCAAGAATAAATAAGTACTTTCTGTTGGTCTTATAGTAAAACAAAAGGCGGTTGTGATTCCATAAGGTTAGGTTGTTATTTGGTTGTGGATGGGTGCACGCTTGGGCAGAGATAGCGTAAAATCAGCGTATGCGATCTACTGATTTTATGCGGGCACTTCCCAGTGAATTGAAGCCACTCTTGCCCGAACAGTACAAAACTTTTCAAACATTTACGCGCAGTTGGTTGTCGCAACTATATTTTGACGACCCGCGCCTGCATTATGAGTTTGCTTACGTTGGGCAGCGCGGTTTTGAAATTGGCCTGCACTTTGAGTCTAAAAATAAGCCGCTGAACCAACAGTTGCTAGCGGCCAATATCTACTACATGGTTGACCTTAAAGTGACGCTAGGCGAAGACTGGGTGGCCGAAGATTGGGACAAAGGTTGGACGAAGGTCTATACACTGATCCCCAAAATAAAATTTAGCGAGGCCTTGCTAACCAGCGCCGCCACGCAACTTGCGGCCGCAATTTGTCATTTAGAACCCCTCCGGCG
>JAHDBW010000394.1 GCA_020630175.1 Anaerolineales bacterium | reverse complement strand
AGGTCTTGAACGTATTTACCCGTGGGTGTAGATCCCACGCTGACGACTGGGCAGGGCAGGCCATGACGACGTAAATCATTGGCGCATTGCACCGCCAAGGCGCGTTCTTGTTCTGCCAAGGCAATGATCTCGGCTGGGGTTGTGCACGCATACGATTCTCCGGCGTGCGTCAAAATCCCCTGTAGTTGAAGTCCGCTGGCTGCATGGATGTATGTGCCAAGCGTTAGTAGTAGCGGATCAGTCGGCGTAACCCCAGAGCGATGCCCGTCACAATCGATTTCAATAAGCACCGGCAAAGTGACGTTGTGTTCCGCTGCGGCTGCGTTTGCCAACGTGGCTTGCGCTAGCGAATCCAAAATAATAGTGAGCCGCGCCCCGCGTTGAACGAGATCGCATACATGCGCGAGTTTATTCGGCGCAATCCCTACCGCATAAGTTAGGTCAGAAATTCCGTTCGCAAAGTAATACTCTGCTTCTTTCAATGTAGACACTGTGAGGGCCTTGGGCTGCTCAGTAAGCGCAAGATTGGCCACAGCGATTGACTTCGCCGTTTTGCCATGCGGGCGCAGTTGCACGTTTAAGCCTAGCAAGCGGTCTTGGAATGTTGCCAAATTGCGGCGGAGTTGGCGCTCATCGAGCAGCAGGGCAGGGGTTTCTAATGTTTGAAGTGTCATAAGAGTTGGAATTGAACTGTGGCTTAATCAAGCGCTCATGGATGTTACATGGATTTTACATTGTCCAGATAAGGCCATTACACCAGCCGCATAAACTATGACTGTAGCCGAGAGAGACACAACACTCGGCCAAATCAAACAAACAATAATTCACCTACACGGAGAACACCTATCATGAAAATTTTCTCAAAACTTAGCTTTATCGTATCGGGTATGTTGGTAATGGCAGCCTTGGTTGCTGGCACCGCAATCACCTTTGCTCAAGAAGACGCCCCAGCAGAAGACGGTGCGCGCACTAGCCAACGCGGCCCAAAAGAAGCGTCTGAAGCTGTTGCGGATGTATTTGGCATCACGGTTGAAGAACTGCAAGCATACTACGATGCTGGCGACCGCCACAGTGACATCATCGCGGACTTGGGCCTAGACGAAGACACTATCAAAGCTGAATTGAAAGCAGTAAAGCAAGCGGCAAAGATGGAAAAGAAAGCTGAATTGCTCGGCATCAGCGTAGAAGAATTGCAAGCCGAATTGGACGCTGGCAACACCTTTGCTGAAATTGCTGAAGAACTTGGCGTAGAACTGCCAGAACGTGAAGGTCGCCGTGGCAATGGCCGCCGCGGTGGCGGTAATGGCGCAGCACCAGTGGATGGTGACAATGCATAAAGTCCTGTTTGCCTAAACGCTAGCAAAAAAAAGCGAGTGCGAGTATTCTTGCACTCGCTTTTTTAGTCCGGCGCTAAAGTCTAAACAAAAGACTTATGCAAATCCAAATGTGATCTAAATGCTTCCAATGTTATGTTTACAGTGAGCGACTAATTATGCATTGTAAACAGCATCGTCTGAATGTAACAGCTCTCCATCTTACTATATGAATAACTCAACACCATCTCAATCATCTGTGGCGCCAACAGGGTCACGGTTTGGCATTACGCGCCAAAATTTGTATCCAATTCTTGTCGTTGCAATTTGGATTATTTGGGCAGTCTATATGACTGCCAGCAGTAACTGGGCCTTGTTCAAAGAATACTGGCCAATTTCACTCACAATGACCTTAGGCTCATTTGTGGCAGGTGCAACAGCTGAGGGTGGGGCGGCAGTGGCCTTTCCAGTCTTTACAAAAGTGCTGCACATTGCTGCGCCAGATGCGCGCACCTTCGGGCTGATGATCCAAGCCGTTGGGATGACGATGGCTGGCATTGTGATTTTGGTGCGCCGCGTGCCAATTTTGCCAAAGGTTATCCTCTGGGTTACCGCAGGTGGCATTTTAGGCGGCATCGGCGGGATGTTTGTCTCGTTACCGGCACCTTACCCGAAGATTTTGTTTACCTTTACGGCGGCTGTGTTTGGTCTAGCGGTCTTTATCTCACGCTGGGTTCTCAATTGGGAGCCGCGTAGCCAGTTGCCAGAATGGACTAGTTCACAAAAATCACTGTTTTTTGGAATTGGTATCTTTGGTGGGATTGTGGCTGCGAACACCGGCTCTGGCATCGATATGATGACCTACGTGGTGTTGACCTTGATGTACGGTATCAACGAAAAAATTAGCACGCCAACCACGGTCATTATCATGGCTTTGAATTCAATCATTGGCTTTGGCGCTCGCGGCATGATCATGCAAGACATTGGCATTGCTTGGTCTTACTGGCTGGTAGCGATCCCAATTGTGATTGTCGGCGCACCGTTTGGGGCGTACATGTCTTCACGGCTTTCGCGTGATCACATCATCTACTTCCTGCTGACCCTAATCGGCATTGAATTTGTTTCAACATTGGTGCTAGTGCCATTCACCACGCAATCTATTTTGATCACCTCTGCTTACGTGATTGTGGTAGCTGCAATTTTCTGGGGAATGCTCGCTTATCGGAAGCAAGCCAATCGTAAAAAGCAGTTGCCGCAAACTGGGCAGCTGAAAGAGATGCATTAGTACGCATTTGCTTCAAGACTAACTATTCAAAATGGCGACCAATTCGGTCGCCATTTTTGGTTAAGATTGCTTTTGATAGTGCCCTGATAGGTCTTGATAGCCTGATTTCGCTATAAATAGGTTATGAAAGAAGTAGCAATTATCGGAATTGGCCAAGTGCCTGTGAATGAACATTGGCAATTATCAATCGTAGATTTAGC
>JAHDBW010000068.1:12235-17564 GCA_020630175.1 Anaerolineales bacterium | reverse complement strand
GATTATAATTCTCTACATGACAGAACAACAAAAACCACGCGTTCTTTCGGGCATTCAACCTTCAGGCAGTATGCACCTTGGTAACTACCTTGGCGCTATTCGCAACTGGGTGAATGACCAAGATAAATATCACAACTTCTTCATGATTGCGGACTACCATTCTCTGAATACCATTCGGAATGGAACAGAAATGCGCCGCAACCGCAAAGAATTGGTGGCCATGCTGCTAGCTTGCGGGATTGATCCAAAGCGCTCAGTGCTGTTTTATCAGTCTGAGTTGCCAGAACACACCGAGCTAGCTTGGGTATTTATTTCGCTTTCCCCATTGGGTTGGCTGGAACGCATGACGCAATACAAAGACAAACAGTCTAAGCTAAATGAGCACACCAGCATTAGCGCCGGTTTGCTAACGTACCCAGCGTTACAAGCAGCCGATATTTTGTTGTATCAAGCTGACTTAGTGCCTGTGGGTGAAGATCAACGCCAACACATTGAGTTCACGCGTGATCTTGCCGCTCGCTTCAACAACATGTTTGGCGAAACCTTTGTGATGCCTAAGGCCGAAATTCGCAAGAAAGGCGCAAAAGTACAGTCGCTAACCAACCCGAGCCGCAAAATGAGCAAGAGTGATCTTGACTCCAATGGCCGGATTGATCTGCTAGACCGTCCAAATATCATCAAGAATAAACTCAAGCGCGCGACCACAGATAGCTTCCGCGACATTGTGTTTAGTGATGACCCTGAACGCGCTGGCCTGCTGAATATCTTGTCCATTTATCAAGCGATGACTGGCAAAACTGAAGCAGACATCACGGCTGAGTTTGTTGGCAAAGGCTATGGTGATTTGAAGAAAGCCGTTGGTGACGCAACTGTGGCGCACCTAGAGCCAATTCAAATTGAGTACAACCGTATTCTGGCCGACAAAGCATATATCCAGGAAACAATGGATGCTGGTGCTGATGAAGCCCGCCGCGTTGCTCGTAAAACGCTACGCAAAGTCCGCCGCAAGATTGGGATGGAATAACCCACAACAATCACATTAAATAAAAAAAGGCCAAGCAACAAACTGCTTGGCCTTTTTTGTTTCTTTCGAATAGAAATGCTTAGCTAGCGAAGACGCCGCCCATCTCCGTGTACTTGGCACGGACAAGGTTGGCAATTTCTTTCTCTTCTGCGTGCCGTCCGGTCGCGAGCTTTGAATAAACAAGGTCGCCATTGACGGTTACTTCAAATTTGCCGCCACGGTCTGGCACGACTGCTAAATTTGAGATGTAGTGTTGCATTTCACTCATGACATCATCCACCGCACGGGTGGTTTGTGGCCAGTAGTTTCAAGATGCGCAATAGACGATTTCAATGTCCATTTTTAGCATATCCATAGGTAATTCTCCTGAGTAAAGCGGCACGCAATAATTGCCGCTATTATTAGTGACGCATGAATTATAACGTGAAAGCCAGTTGGCGACTGCGTGGCATTTTTGGCCACAACGCCTTAATCCGCCATAAATTCTTCAACAATTACCGCCACTTTACTCCGATCCATTAGAAAAACCGATGCGCCAGCAGGCGTACGATAGTCGCTGAGCATTGTGCCATCGATTGCAAACGTTTCAATCTGATCCCGTGGGATTTGTTGCGCAACTAACCCATACCGAATTACTTCATTCAACGCAACATCGGTATCGTAATTGGCGCTGATAGCAATCCACAAATCTGGCACCTTGGTAACCAGATCAATCTGCAATGCTGCATCACGGATCCCAAGAATTACCGCTTGTTGGCGTAAAATGCGCTGTAAATCACTATCTTGATGGCGCGTGCGCGCATAACGTAAGGCCGTAATGCCATCCATGGTTTGTAAACCGGGATCAACGGCAAAGGTCATATAGCCATAGTTTTCTGTAGGAAAGCGCGCATCGTAAATGGCTTTTGGCACGTCCACTTCAATCCCACCGAGCGCGTCGACAACATCAACAACGCCTTGAAAATTGACCATCCCGAATTGCTCAATTGGAATGCCAAAGTTCAGCCGTACCACGTCCATCGCCGCTTGGGAGCCGCCCCCAGCGGTATCGTACAAATCACCAAAGAAGTAAGCTTCATTAATGCGCCCTTCCGTTTTACCTTGTGCCACAAGCTGCGAAGGCATCGCAACCCACAGGTCACGCGGGAAAGACAGCATACGAACGGTGGCGTTGTCAAAATCAACGCGCACGGCCATCATCATGTCGGTTCGGACGGGCTGCCCAACTTGATCTGGGCGCGCATCAACTCCAGTCATTAGAAAATACTTCACGCCTTTTGGACGCAAAAAATTGAGCTGCGAAATTGGCTCTTTCGTAATCTCTATAATTTCTGGCAATGGGGTTGCAGTTGGCGCTATAGCAACGTCGGTATCGGTAGTGTCAGCTTCAACGGCTAAGTCTGTAAATGGAGATTGCACCGGCGCAGACCGAAACGCGCGCACTGCAAATAAAGCCACAATCACAATATTTAACGCCACAATACCGCCCATCAGCCCAACAACCCAAGCCCAGATAGACTTCTTCTTTTTACGTGGCGGGTGTGGTGGATGGTTGGCTAGTCTTTCTTGTTCGTATGGTGTGTATTTGGAACGGCGATTGCGCATGTGGCGGATATGATTAAGTTGGTTCTAATCCTTTAACGAGTTTGATTACAATTTATCGGTATCAAACAACACAAGGTCACTATACTTGATTGTAATAGCTACTAAGCAAGACGCATGCCACGCTTTGGTAAATCGCGCTTGATTAAGCAGGCTTCGGCATGGCATAGAACCTGCACAATATTAAGGCTTACGGTCAAAAGCCTAGCGTCTCCAAAAAATTGGTTGCGTTTCAAAATTGACCATTAGGAACATTCTTCTTACAATACCCGCTATGGCAAGTCCCTTGCAAATTGATGTAACCCTGCTCGACCTCGTTGGAGGTAATAAACGGCCACAGCTTGGCTGGATGATGGAAGGTGCGCCGCGCAGTGCCGCCCGCCACCGTCAACCAGACCAACTGCTGTTATTTATCGCCTTAGACCCTAGCCCCGGTGCGCCGCACCGTTTATATGAAGCCTTACTTACGGCCGCATATGACGCTTACTTCCGGTCAACTGGCACGATCACGGCCTCTGCTCGTGATGCAATCACAGCAACCAACCATCAGCTAAAAATTATTCCTAACGCGGCGGGCAGTCGCGCCACAATTACCTGTGCAGTTGTAAAAGACAACGAGCTTTACGTTGTGCAGGCTGGGGCTTCACACTGCTTTGTCCTAAGAAACAATGCTGTTGATGATTTTAGCTTACTGCCTGAGCTTACTCGCCCGCTTGATGGTGAAACCACACCAGACTTTCATTATTCACATAATCGGCTGACCGGTAACGAATATATCCTGGTCGCGCCGTTTACATCGCACAGCATCACCGATGCCCGCATGCAACGCATTAGCCTTGGCTCGCCAAGGGTATTTGTCAGCATGCTGCTAAAAGAGCTAGGGCCAGACTTCCGCGCCTTGGCCGGTCACCTCACGGTTGAACATCCGTCGCAAACTATGTCCCACGCGGCGCGGTTTGCTGCTGAGCGACTTGGCATTCAGCCCAAAGCTGCTGCGCCAGAACCGCCCGTTAATATTCAGCACGCAATCGCCAAAATTGATGGAAACACACCCGCAAATGCGGTTGCGCCAAATGAATCACTAATCGATTCAGATACTAAAGAGCTAATTCTGGGGCAAGAACCGCAGTTCAACGCCCCCGTAGACACCTCAGACTACATTCCAGAAGCAACGGCTGCAGATGTTCCTGAATCGTTTACGCAAGAGGTGCAGACCGCTGCTGCAGGTTGGATCGACTCCACGCCAGAGCCAGCGCCGCACCCCTCCGCTGCCAAATCGCACCAAGCGAGTGTTTCAGCGGAGCCTGTTGATGCTGAATTTGAACATGCAGAACCGCGCGAACCGGTCATTGAGCAGGTCCGCTATGTGGTCGATAGTTTCAAAGATGGCGTACGCAATTGGTTTGTCAACTTACCGTTAGTCAATCTTAGAGACAGTGTTGAAAACGGCGTTGGTGGGCTTACTGGCTCAATTACTGGGTCAAGCCGCAATTTGGCAGACCGTTTAGCACCAAGCCGCCAACAAGATGAGAAGCCGCTCTCACCGCAGCTTTTGCTATCCGTGGCTATTCTTATTCCACTTGCAATTGGCATGCTCGCGGCTGTGATCGTAATCCGCTTTGGCCGCGCAACCCAGTACGAAACACACTACGAACTTGCCGTACAACAGGCAACCAACGCCCGCGCTGCACCGGATCAGGTGTTGGCACGGAACGCTTGGTATGACGTGATTCGCGAGCTAAACATTGCCGCGACCTTCAGACCTAATGAACCCGCAATCGCCACGCTACGCCTAGACGCTGAGCAAGCGCTTGATCAGATTGAAAACGTTGTACGTGTTAAAGGTACGCAGACTGTTGATGTTAGCGAACTGCCGCGAGGCTTCGAAATTGATCACATTGTTTACAACGATGGCTCGGTGTATGTTGCCGATCGTGATATCGGCTCCGTTTATCGATTCGCGCGCGGTAGTGATAGCGTTTACGTCCTCGACACTGATTTCAATTGCAATGCCCGTGGCAATGATGAACAGTTCAACTCAGTGATCGATCTAGCCGTACACTTCCATCCACGCGGTAACGGCGCATTAGGCGTTATTGCCGTTGGTGATAATGGCTATATGGCGTACTGTGCCGAAGGGCTAGGCATGATGGGCAAACAGCTAGAGTCGCTGGCATCTGGTTGGGGTCGGCCAACAAAAATTGAAGTTTTTGCAGACACGCTCTATTTACTAAACCCAGCCTTCCAAGCCATTTGGGTCTATGAGCCATCAGGCGCTTTAGGCTCCTTTAGCCCGCAGCCGGTTGACTATTTTGGCGCTGATAAGCCTGACTTGGTAAACGTTGTTGATTTCACGATTGGGAACGGTGAAGTCTATATGCTGACAGAAACCGGCCAAACGTGGCGTTGTTCACGCGCTGGCGCAGATGGGCAAGCCGATTGTGCGCTACTGGTCTTCCAAGACTCACGGCCTGACTTTGCAGATGGCGAGCGTATTGTTGATATTCAGCAACCGGCTGTTATTCAATACACAGCGCCTCCAGAATCATCGCTTTATATCGTTGATAGCAACACCTATGGGTTCTATCGCGTTAGCACCGATGGGGTTTTGCAAGTCAAATATAAGCCGCCAACCTATGTAGAAGGGCGTCCGACGGCCTTTGCGGCGGGGAATGCGAAAGAGATTTTCTACGCCACGGGCGC
>JAHDBW010000068.1:0-12135 GCA_020630175.1 Anaerolineales bacterium | reverse complement strand
TGAAGCCGTCAGGCTAGTGGTTGTGGGGAAAGCCCTTTGGGCTGCGGTGGGTGTTATAGATAGCGGCTTAGCTATTCCGGCGCGGGAAAAATTCACAATACATAGCACTCTAAAGCGACTTTTTACTGGTCGCTTTTTTGATTCGCTACGTAAATGCCCGATCGGGGTTCACTCAATGGCTAGCACTGCGGCTGATCTACAACGCTGATGTTACTGCGCCACCGTCGTACATAAAGGCTTGGCCGGTTACAAACGTTAGTGTTGGCGACGCAACAAAGGCTACATATTTGCCAAACTCGGCGGCATCGCCAATGCGCTGCATGGGGATTGTGGCGGCATAAGACTTTTCTTCCTCTGCTAACGTGCGGCCTGAGGCTTGCGCCCGCACTTCAAGGTTAGCAGTCAGCCGCTTGGTTCCCGTTGCCACCGGATTAACTGAATTGACTCGCACGCCATGTGGCGCAACTTCTATAGCAAGCGCATTGAGCATGCCAACCACGGCCATCCGGATCGAATTAGACAGCATCAGTTTGCCAATTGGCCGCTTAACCGTTGCCGACTGAATCGCTGTAATACTGCCGGTGCCACGCGCCACCATATGCGGCACAACGGCGTAACACAGACGCACGGCGCTCATCAACGTGAGTTGCGTTGCGTTTTCCCAATCGGCTGGCGTGAGGTCAAAGAAATTGCCGGTTGGCGGGCCACCTGCGTTGAGCACCAACACATCGATTTGCCCATAGAGGTCTAGCGTGGTTTGGACGAGCGTATCAATATCAGCTTGTTGGGTTACATCGGCCACTAAGGCGGTTACTTCGCCATCCACTTCATCCTTGAGCGTTGCCGCAGCCGCTTCGATTTTTTCTGCTGATCGTGAGGAGATCACGACCTTTGCGCCCTCTTGCAACAAGGCTAGCGCCGAGTAATAGCCCAGCCCTTCCGATGCCGCTGTGACAATCGCCACTTTGTTTTTTAGTTGTAAGTCCATTGGAAACGCCCCTTTATAACCGACTGTTTTGACAGAAACACCTGATAAGCTGGCGCAATTATGGCTGCCAGTCTGGACTTGCGTCAAATATGTCTTCGTTATTGGTTAGGCGCGTGATGGCTAACGTTTCCAAATTCAGCCGATAAATATCGTATTGCCCCGTGCGATTAGAGTCGAAGACCAGATATTTACCATCTGGCGAAAAAGACGCCGCGCCGTCAATGGCTGGATTTTCGGTCAACTGCGTAACCAAGCTTGTTGCAAATTCAAAGAAATAGAGTTCAAAGTTTCCCGTACGGTCGGAGATAAACACCACCCCACTGCCATCAGGATGGAACACCGGATAGCGGTCACTGCCGTCGGCGGCTAAGAGCAGCTTCGTTTCGCCACTCAACAGAGAGAGGGTATACAAGTCATAATCCACCCCACCCCGATTTGAGGCAAAGACCAACGTGCGCCCGTCTTGCGAGACCGACGGATGAATGTCATAGGCTAAATCATTGGTCAGCCGGATGAGCTCTGTTCCGTCCGCATTGACCTGATATAACTCGCGGTTACCGTCAATTTCACTCGAATAAATAACCGCTTGCCCATTAGCATGCCAGACTGGGTCGCGGTCCAATACAGAATTATTGGAAATATTCGTGATCGCCCGCGTTGCGATATCCATGATATATACGTCTGAATCACCATCACGCGTCGAAACAAACACCAGCCGTGAGCCGTCAGGTGACCAACGCGGTGAAATATCTGAGGCGTCTGAAGTGGTTAAAGACTGCACCTCACCAGTTACCGGATCCAGCAACATCAAATCCTCTTGCCCGACAATACCCGAGTGATACACGACCAAATTTTCGCCCGCTACCGGTGGCGGTGTCGCCGTTTCGGTCGGGAGCGCGGCGGCAGCGTCTAATGTCACAGCCATGAGGGTCGCCGTGGGCGGGATTGCGGTTGCCGTCTCAGTTGGCGCTGCGGTTGCCACTTCAGGGGCTGGTAATGCAGTGGGATTGAAAGGAAGGCTAAGCGGCGTTACGCTGGTCAAAACTTGGTCACGCGGCGCAATCCCAATTGTGCAGGCCAATGTTGCGCAAACGCCTAAGCTCAAAACACAAGCCCGAATCCGAATAGACTGGATCATGCCGCCACCTCAATCGGTAGTTCCACGATAAACACGCTGCCTTTGCCTAACGTAGAATTTGCTGTCAAAGTTCCGCCGTGTGCTTGCACAATTTGTTGAACTAGCGCCAGTCCTAGCCCAGACCCTTCGACCGTACGCGTCGACGTCCGGCGCGCGCGATACAGTTTTTCAAAGATATACGGCAAATCTTCTTCAGAAATGCCTTCACCCGTATCACGGATACGGCAGCTTAGCGCATCATCAATTTCAGACAAACTGACTGCCACAGTGCCACCTGCGGGCGTGTATTTCAACGCGTTATCAATCAGATTGAGTAACATTTGCCGCAGCTGTACCGGGTCGCCTTGAATCAACGACAGACCCGGCTGCAAGTTCAAATCAAGCCCAATCTGACGCGTTTCTGCCAAATCGGAAATATCAAGAATAATTTGCTCAACCAAGGCACTAAAGTTCACGCGCACGCGATCAAGCTGAAAATCTGGCGCTTCGAGGCGCGCAATCAACAGTAAATTATCAACTAGCTGGGTAAGGTGCTTCGCCTCACCGGCAATGATGCCCAGCGACGCGGCATTTCCATCGATATCATTGGGCGAGCTACTCACTTTGGAGGCGTGCCCTTGAATAATGGTGAGCGGCGTCTTAAGTTCATGCCCCACATTGCGGATAAAGTTACGGTAATACGACTGCTGCCGCTTTGTGGTGCTGGTGTCTTCCATCAGCAGCAGCGTGACGTTTTGTGCCACGTTCACACCCCGTACAGATACAGACTCCGCATTCTCATCATAGAGTTGCCGCACAATATGCTGCTGCCGACGCTGCACATCTTTAGACAGCTTGACCAGATCTTTCATGCTGCGCCAATGCGTTGCCGGCTGATTCCAAGCAAGCGGTTTTTCTTTGCGAAACACCCATGCTGGATACGGCAAGCTACTGACCACGCGCTGCCATTCGCGGCGCTGCTCCCGGGTATACCAATACCAACCGCCCCCCAGCATTAGCAACAGCGGCAGCGTAAAACAGGCCAAAAATTCAAGCGGGCCAAAGTAAATAACAAAGTCAAGCATGTGGAATGGGGTCAGACAGCAAACTTATAACCAATCCCGCGCACATTAATGATGAGCACCGGCGTTTTAGGGTCACGTTCCAGCTTCTGGCGTAAGGACCAGATATGCTTTTCAAGTGTTTTGGTTTCGATTGTGCGGTCTTCAGGAATGTCGAAAACTGCGGCGAGTAAGGTGGTGCGGCTAATTGGGCGCCCGGCATTCGTTACCAAGTAATTTAGCAAATCAAATTCTTTTGGCGTTAGATCGACAATTTGCCAGCCATTGTCTTTATTGATGCGCACGTTATGACCCAGCGTATCAATTTGTAAATAACCGCCATATTCTTGTAACGGACGCGGCAAGCGAGCCTTCACGCGGGCCATCAATTCGCGCACGTCAAACGGCTTAGAGATGTAGTCATCCGCCCCCATGGTGAAGCCAAATTCCAAGTCACTGATGCTATTGCGAACTGTCATAAAAATAACCGGCGTGCGGTCATCAGCAGCCCGAATTTCACGGCAGACCGCCAGGCCATTTGGATCTGGAATTTCAATATCAAGCAGAATAAGCGCTGGGTGCTCGGTCCGCCAAACATGCAGCGCCGTTGGACCATCGCCAGCAGTAAAAACGTGATAGCCCTCACGCTCTAGCGCTGGCCGCACAAAGGAAATAATGTGTTCGTGGTCATCTACAACAAGGATTTTATGCATAATTCACTGTACCAATTGGCTACATCAAGCAAATGAAAGTTATTGTACTTGGGCAAGTGCACGTTGAAAAGACGTTGTTAACAATTCAACTTGTAAACTCGCTCCGCTTTGCCAGATTACTGCATCAGCATGAAAGCTTTGGCCTAACGCCCGCATTTGCGTGGACGTTTCTAACGTACTGTCATCAACAGCGATGATATCCATAACATAGTGATTTTCGCTTTGAATTTCAGCCTGCAACACCTGCGCAGCGGCTAAGCCAGCAGTATCACCATCAAGTACCAATACGCGGATTGTGGTTGGCGCTGCCTGGGCAACGTCTTCGGTATTTGTAAACATAAACATCAGTATCGGCAGCATCAGAAATAAAGTCAGGCGCGCTATCCAACACCGTAGTCCAGTCGTTTGATCTTGTGAATAATTCATGTGGCGCGCGTTACCTCTGCGTTGACCTAGCGTATTTTTTCAATGTAGCACCCTACTTTACGGCCAGCAGTTCCAACTGCAGAAGCTCCCTGCAGGGTGTGTTTGGATCATGCCAGCCGCAAAGCATACCGATATAGGCTGAGCGCACTACCTCTATATTGTGTCAGGGCTGGGTAACGGCTAGTTTCTGGTTAGGTTACGGCTTGCTGGGCGTCTTGGTAACTTTTTAGTAACTTTTGCCGCCAGTAGTCCGCACCGCAGTGTGGCGCTACGGACGGTGCGTTAGCGCTAATCTCCACAGATAACACTCCATCGCTCTCTGGTATTATTTATATAGCTCAAATGTTTGAGTGCAACAATAGTGCTTACATGACAATTACTTGGTTTGAAGGCCCAGCAGGCACCGGAAAAACGACTGCTGGAATTGAATATTTACGTGACAAAATTGCGGCCGGCGTGCAACCCCGCAATATGCTGATTCTGTTACCGCAGCAAACATTGAGCGGACCTTGGGATGCGGCCAAAGAGGCGCTCGCAGAAACCGACTCAAATGCCGCTACCATTCGCATCACAACCTTTGCCGAATTAGCAAAAGAAACTGTCGAACGGTTTTGGCCGCTCATTGCCGAAGATGCTGGTTTTGCGCACTTAGATCGCCCGCCTGTTTTTCTAAACTTAGAGGCTGCGCAATATTACATGTCGCGCATTGTGCGCCCCTTGCTGGATCAAAACGGCTACTTTGCGTCCATCACAATGGATCGCAACCGCCTATATAGCCAACTGTTAGACAATCTCAATAAGGCCTCAGCTAACGGCTTTTCGATCAATGAAATTGCCGCCCGACTGCAACCTTCGCTCAACGACGATGAAGGCAATCTCCGCATTTTTGCGGATGCCCAAGACTGCGCATTGCGCTATCGCCAATTTTGTTTAGACAATAATTTGCTAGAGTTCTCGCTCACCGTTGAGCTTTTCACCAAACATCTGTGGCCAAAAGCGCTCGTCAAGCAAGACTTACAGCAGCGTTACACGCACCTCATTTTTGAAAACTTAGAAGAAGACACGCCCACCGCCGCAGACTTTCTGCATGATTTGCTGCCAACCTTGCAAGACGCGCTGCTTATTTATGATTCCAACGCCGGTTACCGCGTCTTTCTAGGCGCTGACCCAGCCGTAATGCTTGGGCTGCGCGATTTAGCGGACGAGACGCGTCAATTTACCGAGAGCCATACAAGCGCCCCAGAATTGCAGAATTTTGGCAACCACCTGCGCAATCGCCTTGGTCAAAAAACGCAAATTTCTGACCTCAGATTTCGTGACCATCTGTCTTTTGAATTCCAACGCTTTCTGCCGCAAATGACCGACTGGGCCGCACAAGAAATTGCCAGCTTGGTGCATGATCAGGGTGTGCGCCCGAGCGAGATTGTGGTGCTAGCCCCCTTCTTATCAGACGCCTTGCGTTACTCGCTTTCTAATCGGCTTGCCACTCTAGAGGTGCCCGTACGGTCGCATCGCCCGTCGCGCTCTTTACGTGATGAACGCGCCACCACGACCTTACTTACCTTTGCGGCACTGGCCCACCCTAGCTGGGAAAACGTGCCTAGTCGTTATCAGGTTGCCCAAGCCATTAGCGCCGCCCTGACCGGGATTGACCCCGTCCGCGCGCAGCTAATTAGTAAAGTTCTTTATGACATCAAAACCGGTACGCTGCGCAGTTTCGCCAATATCAAACCAGATATGCAAGCCCGCATCACGTTTACCGTTGGGGAAAAGTTCGAGCATTTACGGCAGTGGCTAGATGCCTATCGCGCACAAGAAACAGAAATGGCGCTAGATCATTTCCTAAGCCTGTTGTTTGGTGAGGTGTTATCGCAACCGGAGTATGGCTTCCATAGTGACTTTGACGCCGCACAAATTACAGCCTATTTAGTGCAGTCAGTGCGCAACTTTCGGCGTACGGTTGGCACCACTTTAGGCACCGATGTCACCGTTATTGGGCGTGAGTATTTAGCAACCTTGCAAGAAGGGTTGTTAGCCGCAAGCTACCCCGTCACAGAAAAAGAAACGCAGGCTGACGCCGTTCTCATCGCGCCAGCCTATACATTTTTACTGCGCAATGCGCCAGTCAAGCATCAGTTTTGGCTCAATGTAAATGCGCGCGGCTGGGGCGAGCGCATCGGCCAGCCGGTTACGCACCCGTACGTGTTACGGCGCGGCTGGCCAACTGGCAAGCTATGGACAGATTACGATGAAACGCATTTCAATCGGGATCAGTTACAACGGCTGATTGGCGGGCTAATCCAACGCTGTAGCGAGCATTTACACCTAGGGATTACGGAAATTGACGAAAGCGGTAATGAATACCAAGGCTTATTAGTACGCACGTTATCGCAAGTCTTACGCGCCACAATGACGCCGGAGGCCAACGCATGACAGAGCTTCGTCTACGTCCTGCGCAGCAGGAAATCCTAAACTATACCGGCGGCTACATGGGCGTCTCTGCCGTGCCGGGCAGCGGAAAAACGTTTACCCTCTCCGCCCTAACTGCAGAGTTGATCCGCAGTGGCAAGCTGGGCGATGACCAACAAGTTTTGATTGTGACGCTGGTCAATTCAGCAGTGGACAACTTCCGCAGCCGCGTCCGTAGCCTGTTGGAACACGATGACATGCTGCCGCACTTGGGCTATCAAGTCACCACGCTGCACAGCTTGGCAAATCGCATTGTGCGTGACCGCCCCGACCTCTGCGGCTTGGCAGGCGACTTTCGCATTATGGATGAGCGCGAGACCAATGCGTTGTTGCGTGCTTCGGTTGAAACTTGGCTGGGCAGCAATCCATATTTCAGTGCCGACTATCTCAATCCAGAATTGACCGATCGCCAAGCCCACAGCGTGCGCACGCGTGACTGGCCGGATGCAATGCTCAACATTGCCCGTAACAGCATCAAGCTTGCCAAAGATCGCGAGCTAGATGCCAATGCGCTAGCTGACTTACTGGCAACGCGTGAAGAACATCCACTGCCGCTGATCGACATGGTCTCTGGCGTGTACGGCACGTATCAGCGCGATTTGCAATACAACAACGCCTTAGATTTTGACGATCTCATTCGCTATGGCTTGATGGCGCTCAACGCAGATAAGAGCTATCTACAGCGCTTGCAACATCAGTGGCCATACATCCTAGAAGACGAAGCGCAAGACAGTAGCCAGTTGCAGCAAGATATTTTGCGCACGTTGGCGGGACCCGGTGGCAATTGGGTGCGCGTGGGTGACCCTAATCAGGCGATTTACGAAACGTTTACCACGGCCAACCCTAAGCATCTGCGCGACTTTATCAACGATCCCATCAATATAGATGTCCCGATGCCGACCTCTGGGCGCTCTGGCTTACCGATTATCAAAACCGCCAATCGCCTGATCGACTGGGTCAAATATGACCACCTAAACCCAAGTTTGCGCCACGCGTTAGATATCCCACATATCGAGCCAACTGCCGCAAACGATCCGCAACCCAATCCGCCAGCCGAAGAGTGCTTAGTGCATTTCATGACCAGCGGGTTTACTGCGCAAAAAGAAATTACGAAGGTGGTCGACTCAGTACGGCGCTGGCTGCCTGATCATCCGCATGAGACCGTGGCGATCTTAGTGCCGCGTAACCAACGTGGTTATGAAGCCGTGACAATTCTCAAGAATACAGATACGCCTTACGTTGAATTTTTACAGAGCTCAAGCGCAACGCGGCGTACGTCTGGCGCATTGGCGCACTGCCTGAAATTTATCAACGCGCCCGATGAGCCCAAATACTTAGCTACCCTGTGGAATGTTTGGCACCGCGATCAAGGCACAGATGAAGACGCCAAAGCAATGATTAGCGCTGGCAATACGCTGCTCAAAAAGTGCCGCTTTGTAGAAGATTTCTTGTGGCCAGCTAGCAGCGACTGGCTGGATCAACTCGAGCCAATTGAAGAAAATGAGCCGCTGCGCGAACGCTTGCTAGACTTCCGCGTTGTAGCCAGACGGTGGCTCAACGCTGCCACCCTACCGATTGATCAACTGGCAATTACCATTGGGCAAGAGCTGTTTATCACTCCTGCCGAGTTAGCGCTTACGCACAAACTCGCGGTGGAACTCGCGCGGCGTGGCGCAACCGGCACGCAAGATCTCAGTGAACACATCGAATTCCTCGGCGAAATTGCGAAGAATGAACGTAAATTCTTTGGTGCCACTGAAGAAGATGCCGGATTTGATCCGGAACAACACAAGGGCAAGGTTGTAGTCACCACGATGCACAAAGGCAAAGGCCTAGAATGGGATCGGGTGTATTTACTGGCAGCCAACAGCTACGGCTTTCCGTCCGCACTGCCCGGTGATCAGTTTATTCCAGAGAAATGGTTTGTGCGTGACAAGCTCAACCTTGATGCCGAAGCGCAAGACCAACTGATGGCCCTGCTACACAATGAAGACTATGAAGAAGGCATCGCCACGCAAGCGGCCCGCATCGAGTATTCAGCCGAACGCCTGCGCTTGCTATTTGTGGGCATCACGCGCGCCAGAAAAGAATTGATTGTCACGTGGAACACCGGCCGCAAAGGCGATCTCGGCCCAGCCGCCGCGTTCACTGCCTTAGCAGACTTTGTCGAGGCCGAAAAAGAATGATGCCGCGCCAGTACCCGCAGCCGCAGCCACAATTTCTGACTGACCGCGTGGAGGCAGATACGCATGCTTGACCCAAAATTTACGTTTAGCCAAACAACGCTACAAGACTTTGTAGATTGTGAGCGCCGCTTTGAATTGGCTTACATTGACCAACTCCGCTGGCCAGCATTGCAAACCGAACCGGCCTTAGCCTTTGAACACCTTGCTGAGCTCGGCGCACAATTTCATCGCATGGTGGAACAATTCCAGCTCGGGTTGCCTGAAGAGCTGATCGCCCGCCAAGTTTCAGACCCAAAGCTACAAAGCTGGTGGGATGCATGGCAGCGCCTACGACCGCAGGGTCTACCGACTCAGCAATACGTTGAAGTCAAACTAGCTACCCGCGTTGCTGGGCATACGCTAGTGGCGCAATACGATCTGGTTGCCATCGCACCCGGCGAGAAAGTCGTCATCATCGACTGGAAAACAAGCGAGCGCCGCCCCAAGCAAGAGACGTTAGCTAGCCGTTTACAAACGCGCATTTATCCTTATGTCTTAGCCAAAGCGGGCCAGACGTTTACAAATGGCACGCCAATCGACCCGGCGCAAATTGAAATGATTTACTGGTATCCCAACGTGCCAGAACACCCGGCGCAGTTTCGCTATTCCCAAGCGCAATTTGACGCCGACGAGCTGTATTTATCTGAGCTAATCAATCACGCGGCATCTAAACAGCACGGCATGTTCAACCTCACAACCAACGAACAACGCTGTAAATTCTGCCAATATCGGTCGTTGTGTAATCGTGGCGTGCAGGCCGGACATGTCAGCGAATTAGAAGCCGACGCCAGCGACACGCTAGACCTACAGCTAGACTTAGACAGCATTACTGCTATCGATTTCGAATGAGTCTTTCAACCGCCAATTGGATCTATCCCACGCCGCTTGCGCTTTCTCCAGACTTTGTTGCGGCCTGTCAGGACGATGCCCTCATTGCGCAACTGATGTGGCAACGCGGCATTCGCACGCCGTCTGCTGCAAAAGCGTATTTGAATCCCTCCGCCTATACCCCGGCATCACACTGGGATTTGCCAGATATGCAAGCCGGTGTGGATTGCATCAAAGCCGCGATTACGCAGCAAAAAACAATTTGCGTCTGGGGTGATTTTGACGCCGACGGCCAAACGTCTAGCGCCCTGCTTGTTAGCGTTTTGCAAACGCTCGGCGCGGATGTACGCTATTACATTCCTAATCGACAGCGCGAATCGCATGGCATCAAGATCGACTCGTTAGAAAAGCAAATTGCTGCTGGCGCGCAGGTGATCCTGACCTGCGACACCGGGATTTCTGAAGTTGACGCGATTGCCTATGCCCGCGCCGTCAATGTGGATGTGGTTGTTACCGACCATCACACCATCCCAGACCAGTTGCCGCCCGCAAATGCAAACATCAATCCGCAACGCTTGCCAGTTGGCCACCCTGCCCGCACGTTACCCGGCGTTGGCGCGGCGTATCTATTCGCGAATGCCCTAGGTGAAGCCTTTGGGATTGACGCCGTTGCAGACCCGCATTTAGACCTCGTGGCAATTGGAATTGTGGCCGATGTGGCTGCGCAAACTGGCGACTGTCGCTATTTATTGCAGCTCGGCCTCAATGCGCTCCGCACGACGCAGCGCACAGGCTTACATGCCTTATTGGCAAAGGCTGAACTCAAGCAAAACGCCCTCACCGCCACCGACATTGGCTTTGGCATAGGCCCGCGCCTCAACGCGCTCGGTCGGCTTGGCGATGCAACGTATGCAGTGCAGCTTCTGATTACTGAAAATGAAACGCTAGCCAAACAGCTCGCCGATCAGATTGAGCAGCTCAACCAACAGCGTAAGCACATCACAGAACAGATCTATAACAGCGCCCGCCGCCAAATTGATGCCAATCCACATGTGCTAACGCGCAATGTTTTAGTGCTGGCACATGATAAATGGGAAAGCGGCGTAACCGGACTGGTCGCCTCGCGGCTGGTTGGCGACTATCAGCGCCCAGTTATTTTGCTTGTCTCTGGCAAGGATGGACTGTCGCGCGGGTCGGCGCGGTCTGTGGCGGGCTGTAACATTACGGAGGCGATTCGCAGCTGCGCCGATCTTTTACTAGGCTTTGGCGGGCACCCGATGGCCGCTGGACTGTCACTCAAAACGGCAGATTTACCCACCTTTGCGCAACAAGTGTCCTATGCCGCCGCGCAGCAGCCAGATTTTGACGCCAGCGCGGCAGCTGAGATCCAGATTGATGCCATCACGCCTTTGAATGCGCTAACCCCAGCCTTTTATCAGCGGCTGCAGCAATTGGCACCATTTGGGGCAGGCAATCGGCCAATCCAACTAGTCTCTGAAGATGTCCAACTTGTTAGTCATACGCTGATGGGACGGCAGAAACAACATCGCCGACTGACCCTAACCGATGGCACCCAGGCGGAAGTCAATGCCGTTTGGTGGCGCAGCCATGACGCCGCGTTGCCTGAGGGCGCGTTTTCGCTGCATTACACATTGGGCATCAACACCTATCGGGGCAACGATAATTTACAACTGACGTGGCAATCATTCCAAGCCGTGAACGTGGTAGATACCGAGTCGGTCACACGCTATGCCCTGCACGACTATCGGCAACAGCCGCTAACTGATGCCCATCTTGCTGGCGACAGTCTGATTTGGAATGAGGGCAATCCAGCGCTAAAAGGCGTCAAGCGTGATGCGTTGCAACGTTGCCAGCATCTTGTTATTGCTGACTGTCCGCCGTCGCTTGCGGTTTTGCAGCACGTGCTAGACACAACACACCCAACACAGATTACCGTCGCAGCGCCTGCCAAGGCGCCGGTTACGCTAACGCGTTACCTTGAACGCTTAGGTGGTTTGCTCAAAACCGTAATCGCCAAATTTGATGGCGAAATTACGTTACAAAAGCTGGCTAGCCTCATGAACAGCGATCCACAAACCGTCCAATTAGGGCTACAGTTGCTAGAGCATCACGGCTTATTCACTAGTATTGTCTTAGGAGAAATGGTTACCACCCGGCTGGGGGCAACGAAGCGCTTACGGCCCGGCACTGCGGCGGTGCGGTCGCGGCTCAACACGCGCTTGAACGAAGAGAATGCGTTTCGGAAGTATTTTATGACCGCAGATTTAGAGCAGCTTTTTAGCGAACG
>JAHDBW010000067.1 GCA_020630175.1 Anaerolineales bacterium | reverse complement strand
TGTTCGTTTGTGAACAAACTCACAATCACATTTTATCCCTCTGACAAGATTCCTGCAAGCAAGCGTACGACTCTATCGCAGGATATTTGCATATATAGGAAGTGTTTCGCAGTATGCGGTAAAAACCGCATTTTTGTGCAAGTTTTGTATAGACTCACACCCTGTGATTTACTAACATCAGAGGCTTTCAAAATGAAATATCGCTACCGTTCAATGATCCCGGCCATGCTAACGATTAACCTACTCGGCAGAATTGGCCTGCGCAACGTTCTTTCTAATCAGATTCACACTCAGGTCAATGCGCAAAAAACAAAAATTCGCGCATTTGCAGGCTACACGCCAACGGAACACGATGTTTTTATTTGCACATATGCCAAAAGCGGCACCAATTGGATGATGCAAATTGTCAGCCAGTTAGCCCGCTTAGGGCAACCAACCGAATTTGATCATATTCATGACCTTGTGCCGTGGCCAGAAGCGCCAATGCCAACAATACGGGCTAAGCTCAACGATCCCAACACCTACCGCTCTACACCAACGAAGCGGCGCGGCATCAAAACCCACCTTGAAGCGGACTATGTGCCTTACAACAGCGCTGCAAAATACTTAGTTGTGTTTCGTGACCCTAAAGATGTGTTTGTTTCTAGCTACTTCTTTGGCACCGGCATCTTAGGGGTAACAACGGCAACGTTCACCGTTGCAGATTGGCTCAAACGCTTTTTTGCAGGAAACTTCTTGTTTGGATCATGGGCTGAGCACATGGCCAGCTACTGGGCTTTACGAGATAAACCGAATATAAAGTTTATCCAATTTGCCACATTAAAGCAGCAGCCAACCGCCACAATTGCAGAAATCGCCAGCTTTCTAGATCTCCCCCTCACGCCAGATCAGTTAGCAAACGTTGTGCGCCAAAGCGACTTTGCGTACATGAAAAGCATCCACGATAAATTTGAGCCGCCATTCCCCAGCCTTGGCACCTTGTTCAGCCCACCGCCAATGTTGCGGGCTGGCAAAGCCGGTGCCTCTGACAGTGTGTTGACGCGCACCCAACAAGCGCAGATCGATGCATTTTGCCAAACCGAGCTGCAAAAGTTAGGGTCAGACTTCCCATATCCGGATTACTTCGACGTTGTAACCGAAGCCGCTATATAATTCAATCAGAACGATGGCGTTTCCATACTTGCACAGTTCAGTAGTAACAGTGCCCAAGCATTTTGATTAGAACCCTTTTATGACCATTCAACTCTCCCTTAAAGACGCCGTACAAGTTGTACAGCAACAAGGTGTCATTGTAGATATCCGCGACAATGCAGCCTATGCAGACAAACACGTGCCTGGCGCAATGCATATTCCAGCTGCAATCGTGCCGGATCGTGCGCCGTTGCTACTTTCACCGCAACGCCCAATTGTTATTTTTTGTGCCGATGATGACAGCGGTTACGCCGCCGCCGCAACGCTCCGCAACATGCGCTTTCATGCCGTTGCCGGGTATTACATTGCCGACTTTTCAGAATGGGAAGCGGTTGGCCTGCCAGTAAGCCAAGGTGATATTGAACAAATTCTGCCAGCCGAAGCGGAAGCCATGCTCGCTACAAGCGACACCTTCCGTTTTATTGATGTCCGCGAGCCACATGAATACGCTAGCGGCCATGCGTGCAATGCAGAGCTAATCCCACTGGGCACCGTGCCAGATAATGTCGCCAGCTTTGACGTTGACGCACCCACGATTATTATTTGCCGCTCTGGCGCCCGTAGCCAACAGGCTGCCGAATTCCTAGGCAGTAATGGCGTCAAAAAACTTTATAACGTTGCTGGCGGCACATTGGGCTGGATGTCTGCTGGGCTACCGACTGAATAGCCGCTTGCTTAACGTGGCTGCAAGGCGATTGAATAGTGTGTATCGGGCATTGCGTGGTCTATTCCAAAGGCTACGGTCTGCGCAGTACGCACTATTTTTGAGTCTGGCATTATTTATTGCCCCACCGTTGCAATCTCAGCCCGTGGTGTCTTCACCGCTGCCGGGCGCGCAACTTCGTGGCGTTATCCCCATTATTGGCACCACCGATGTTGCCAACTTTGCGCGCTATGAGCTTAGCTTTGGCTATGACCCTAACCCCACCAACACGTGGTTCTTATTAACAGACGCCGCATCTGCGCGTGTCAATTCAGAACTGTATTTATGGGATACCACTGCCATTAATGATGGTACGTACATGGTGCGCCTGCGCGTGTATGATGCAGCCAACAATGCCCAAGACTACTTACTAACCAATATTAGCGTTGTAAACGACGCGCCAGTGGTGCCTGTCACACGTGCGCCAGCGGCCACAGCAACAGCGGTGCCACCGACCGTTACGCCCACCGCATTAGCCATTGCCGTGGCTCTGCCAACAGCCACCCCAGTTCAACTGGCCATAGATACCGTTGACGTTGACCAGCCTTCAGCAATCGCCATCTCTTTACAGCCCTTTACTGAGGCCCTATTGCGGGGCGTGTTACTCACGGGCAGCCTGGCTGTTGTGTTTGGCGCGTACCGTAACCTACGGCGACGTTACCGCTACAAAGCCTTAGCTTGGTGGCGCGAACTAAAAGCCCGCTCTCGCCGCTAGGTGAGCAGCGCCAGCCCCACACAGAGTACACCCTATAGATAATAGTTTTCTGCGGCGCAGTTATTTTTTGTGCTGTACCCAGAAAAACTGAAACCAAACTCTAACTTTTCTGGTCACAATATCCCCGCAGCGTTAACTTTAGGTCACAAATTCAATAAAAACAGCACTTCTAACCAGTTTCGTCAGATTTTTCGTCAGATTTAGAATCGATACTTTGCTAGGTTGAAATTCAAGCGCCTAACTTCTGGGCTTGGATGTAACCATACTTCAGCTTATTACTGGCACTAACTTGATCGTGTCTTACTATGTACTCTTATTGGTTGTCGTTTTTATGTTTGTTTCGCTTGCAAAATTAACAGATTTCAAAATCCGGTCACATCACATTGTGTTTGGGCTAGCTTGTGGCGCGCTTATCTTGCTTCAGCTTTATTGCTGGCGCTATCCCTCTGACGTCATTTGGTATACACCGGCGATCTTGTTTTATTTAAAAACGGGGGGCGGGTTTATTGGCTTTGGCACGTTTCTCATCCTCATAATTTGTAATCGGCGCTATTTCCGCCCCCGTCATTACTTGGGTGCAACGTCTGTTTTGTGTGCCGCTGCGGGCTATACAATAATGGGCTTTGGCACAGAATACGTGGCATTTATTGGCAAACCACAAGTGTACATACAGCAGGCGGAAATTATGTTTTGGATGCCCGCCGCGCTTTTCACTGCAGTTGCAATCACGAACAAATACACCAAAGCGCTATATGCCGTTCTTTTCACTGGCGCTGTCATTCTGTTCAGCATGCTGATTTATACGTTGGGCGCACCAATCGATTGGCCGCATTTACCGCAGTTCTCACCAGCATTGCGCACAGCCATCTTGCTTGTAACCGCAACAAGCTGGGGATATTCAGGCATTCGCTTTCTCTATCTCTATCGGTACACGCAATCTTTCTTTGATCGTGCAACCGGTTATTCACTAATTTTTGCCGGTGTTATTGCTGGCATGTCTTTCTTCCCAGTCTGGCATCCACTTTGGGTTATTTGGCAATACGGAACTGCACTTGGCTATAGCGCGGCGGCGTTTGGGTACGCTTACTTTCAACGGCAAAAACGCACGTTTGAAATCAAGCCTTTCTTTATGTCGTTTTCATTAGCGTTGCTAGTGCCATTTATTACCTTAACATCTGGGTTAGCAGGGCTTGGCGCTTGGCAATTTGGCGCAAGAGCTTTGCAGGAACACTCTGCCAGTATTTCCAAAACGCTACAGGCCATCAATACAACCCAAGACTTGCACGCCTCAATGGCAAATACGGACGCCCGCGTCTTTATATACGACTCGGTTGATCAATTACTCGCAAACACCGATACGCTGCCCTTCACTATTACTGCGGCAAATATTACAAGCACCAGCTACGCCGTCCCCTTCTCAAGCGTTGTTCGCACATATAAGCCAGGTCAGATCCCGCTGTATCAGTTGGTTACCATCATCCCAATGGATGCAAACGCTGGCCCAGACCTCATCGGCCCGATTGCCATTACCAGTCAGGTCTTGCCCATGATGCACCTCAATGTTGCTAGGGTTCGGTTGAACGCATTGGGGTTCACCTTTTTAGTGTCACTCGCGATTATTGGCGGGCTTTGGCAAGTGATTGCAATGGCCGATACCCGCATTGAATCGCAGCAAGAATCCCTACAGCGCACCGTAGCAACGCTTAAAGAAGCCGAACAAAGCCGTGAAGATCTAACCAACATGATTGTGCACGACCTGCGCTCACCGCTAACAGCCATTGTTTCTAATCTACAATTGTTAGAAAGAACAATCGACAAAGGCACACCCAAGCGGCAATCTCGCCCGCTAACCCGCGCACTCACAGCGTCTAACCGCATGGGCACAATGATCACCGACATGCTCAATATCTCAAAAATGGAGCGCGGTCAGCTAGAGCTACTCTATGCAGATGTGCACGTGCAAGACTTGCTTTCAGATCGGGCAATCACCTTTGAGGAACTGGCGCAAAAAGAAAACAAACAACTACGCCAACAGCTCGATATATGTGTCGATCAACACTTCATCAATGCGGATGGCGACCTGTTACGGCGGGTGTTTGACAACCTCATTTCCAATGCGCTTCGCTACACCCAATCTGGCGGCACGGTCACCTTGGGCGCAACCTCAAAAGCAGACTGCATCGAATTTCACGTTCAAGATACTGGCGTTGGCATACCAGCAGCGCAATTGCCTTCTATTTTCCGTAAATTCTCGCAAGCCAGTCTAGACACCGAACAACGCCGTAAAGGGATTGGGCTAGGGTTAGCGTTTTGCAAGCTTGCCATTGAAGCACACGGCGGCAAAATTTGGGTCGAGAGCATTGTGGACGAAGGCACAACATTTAGATTTACTGTTCCTTACCAGCCGGTAAACCAACAACTTAGCGCAGACCCAGCGTCCGCTAAGTCAGCACCGTCTGAGTCGCAACTTCCACCAATTCAGTTCCCTGACACCGCCGAGACCAACCAACCGATTATGTAAACGATGTAGAAACCGCAGCGCCAACGCGTTAAGGTTTCTACATAAGTTTGCTACAATACAAAATCACGATCTAGTGGCATTTCTCTAAATGCTGCTTATTTGTATTTAAGTGTTGCGTCGCAAAAGCGCGTAAAAGCCGATTTTGGCACACTTTTTTCAAAACTCTCTGGCTTTTTATCATGTCAATGCTTGAACGATTACGCCGCTTCAAAAAAGAG
Organism: Anaerolineales bacterium; assembly: GCA_020630175.1. GTDB lineage: Bacteria > Chloroflexota > Anaerolineae > Anaerolineales > UBA6668 > JAHDIM01. The sequence goes on along the minus strand of JAHDBW010000067.1, from coordinate 12,276 downwards.
CACGCCGCTCCCAAACAAGAAGAAACATCTGTGAGTGCAACCTATTTAATTGTTGGCCTGGGAAATCCTGGCCGTGAACATCGCCTAGATCGCCACAACGCCGGTTGGATGGTGTTAGATGTGCTCGCTGTTCGGTACAACGCTACCTTTGGGAAAAAGCAGAGCAAAGCCTTACTGGCCGACTTCCGCATGGGCAGCAACAAGATCATTCTGGCAAAGCCGCAAACGTACATGAACAATAGCGGTGAAGCCGTGCAGCCGCTGGCCAAGTTTTATAACGTCCCGCTAGAAAACGTACTGATCATTTACGATGATCTCGATATTCCCGTTGGGGCCATGCGCTTCCGCGCCAAAGGCAGCCACGGTGGGCAAAACGGCATGCGTTCCATTATTCAGCGTCTCGGCACTAATGAATTCCCAAGGCTGCGCATCGGCATTGACCGCCCACCGGGCCGCATGCCTGCCGCCGCGTACGTGCTGCGCCCCTTCGATAAACAGCAACAAAGCATCATGGAGCAGGTCTTTATTGAAAGCGCCGACGCCGTGGAGCACTTTGTCAAAAACGACATTGAGCAAACCATGAGCCGCTTCAACAAGACCATTACCTAACCCATGATCATCTCTGGCGTTCTTCCGCTGTTACAACAGCTCCCAGACTATCAGCGCTTGGTAAGCCAAGCCACTGCGGCCGAGTCGCGCCCCACGCTGCAGGTCTCACGGGCCATGCGCGTGCCGCTGATGGCCGCCTTGGCGCAAGACACGCAGCGCCCAATTCTGATTCTGGCGGAACGCAATGACCGCGCAATGGTCATTCTGGAAGAACTAAGCTTTTGGTTTCCGGAAGCAAACCTGCTGCACTTTGCTGAGCCTAACACCGTGTTTTACGAACGCGGCGTGCGCGGGGAACGCGTTGTGCGGCAGCGGCTTGAAGCCATCGCGGCCGTTGCTGAAGCCAAGAAACAGGTCATGGCGCAGCAAACGCTCGTCAATCCGCCGATTGTGGTGGCCTCTGCCCGGGCCTTGCTCACGCGCACCATTCCCGGTCTGGATTACATCAAAAACAGCACTGTCCTCAAAGCGGGCACGCAAATCAATTTGCAAAAGCTGCTGGGGCAGTGGCAAAGCGCTGGCTACCGTGGCCACACGCTCGTGGTGGAACCCGGCACCTTTAGCCGCCGTGGTGGCATTCTAGACATTTGGCCGGTCAATTTACAGCGCCCAGTGCGGATTGAATTGTTCGGTGATGAAGTGGATACCTTGCGCTATTTTGATCCGGTCAGCCAACGCTCAGCCGATCAGCTAGACAGCATTACGGTCACGCCCGCACGCGAGAGCATGCTAACGCGCAAAGAAGAGGTGGCCGAGCTGCTGCAAGCCCAATGGCCAAAGCACCCTGATCCAGAAACCGGTGATCTTGAATATCCACCTGACTTTGCGAGCGATTTTGTCAAACTAGCAGAAGGCGCGAGCATTCCAGAATTAGAGTATTACCTGCCGTGGCTGCACCCCACTGAAGCCACCTTGCTAGACTACATGCCCAGTAACACCTTGGTGGTTGCTGACCATTGGCAAGGGTTTGAAGGATTGATTCATGAGCATGAAGAGCATGCGCTAGAAATTAGGCTGGAGCAAATTGATAGTGGGCTTTACCCAGCTGAGGGGCCGCACCCTAACGTCAGTTGGAGCATGCTGCACGACCAGCTTTCAGAATACAGCACCGTTATTTTGAACGGCGCGGACACGCCAGACGTCGCTAATCCGCTGGCCGATGCGTTTACGCCCGGTCACCGTTGGGGCGGCAAGATCAAGTCCATTATGGAGCACTTGATCAACCTCAAATTAGAAGAACAACGCACTGTCATCGTCACCCGCCAAGCGGCGCGTCTGGCCGATGTGTGGGGCGACAACGATACGTACAGTGCGCCTACCGACGCCCTAACCGACATTCCCCAACGCGGTGAAATCCGGTTTGTGCAAGGCACGCTGACCGAAGGCGCGGTTATTTCGCTGAGTAAAAGCGAGCGTCTGTACTTACTTACAGATGCCGAACTCTTTGGCTGGGCCAGACCGCAGCCACGTCGGCGCTATCGCAAGCCAAAGACAGGCACGTCGCCAGAAGCGCAATTCACTGAATTCCAAGTGGATGATTATGTGGTGCACGTTGAGCACGGCATTGGGCGCTACCAAGGGCTTGTGACGCGTAAATCTGGCCGTAACGAGCGGGAATATCTACAAGTTGCATTTGCGCTGAACGATATGCTCTATGTGCCCATCAACCAAGCGGACCGGTTGACGCGCTATGTGGGCACGCAAGGCACAAAGCCGCAGCTCTCTAGCCTTGGCACGCAAGACTGGCTACGACAACGTGAAAAAGCCCGCGCCGCTGCCAAAGACATTGCTGAAGATCTACTCAATTTATACGCCCAGCGTGAAGCTGAGGTCGGCTATGCCTTTGCGCCAGACGGCGTATGGCAGCGTGAGTTAGAGGCCGCCTTCCCGTACGTTGAGACGGAAGATCAGCTCAAAGCCATCAATGACGTCAAAGAAGACCTCGAGCGCCCGCGCCCAATGGATCGGTTGATTTGTGGCGATGTAGGCTACGGCAAGACTGAAGTGGCCTTACGCGCGGCGTTCAAAGTGGTGATGGATGGCAAACAGGTCGCGATTTTGGTGCCGACCACCGTGCTTGCCCAGCAACACTTCAACACTTTCCGTGAGCGCCTCGCGGCTTACCCGGTCAAGGTTGAAATGCTGTCGCGTTTCCGAACTACGGCTGAGCAAGCAAAAATTACGGCTGATCTTGCCAAAGGCGGCGTTGACATCATTGTTGGCACGCACCGGCTGCTTTCGAAAGACATCGTGTTCAAAGATTTAGGCATGATGGTGATTGATGAAGAACAGCGCTTTGGCGTGACGCATAAAGAACACATCAAAACCATGCGCACGCATGTAGATGTGCTGACACTCACCGCAACGCCAATCCCGCGAACGCTTTACATGAGCCTGACAGGCGTGCGCGACATTAGCATTATCAACACCGCGCCGGAAGAGCGCTTGCCGGTGATTACGCACGTGGGCCATTATGAACGGCGCTTAGTGCGCCAAGCCGTGCGGCGTGAGTTAGACCGCGGCGGCCAAGTCTTTTACTTACATAACCGCGTGACCACAATTCAGTCAGCATGGAACAGGCTCAAAGAAATTGTGCCCGAAGCGCGCATTGGCATCGGACATGGCCAAATGCCGGAAGAGAAGCTTGCCAAGGTGATGGACGCCTTTGCCAAAGGTGAGCTCGACATTTTGCTGTGCACCACCATCATTGAAAGCGGCATTGATATTCCAAATGCCAACACGCTCATTATTGAACGCGCCGACCTGTTTGGTCTTTCGCAGTTGTATCAAATTCGGGGGCGTGTCGGGCGTAGTGCCAATCGCGCTTACGCTTACTTCTTTACGCCGGCCATTGGCAGCGTCAATTCAGGGCTGACGCCGCAGGGCCGCGAACGCTTGCAGACCATTGCCGAGCAGAACGACCTCGGTGCGGGCTACAACATTGCCATGCGTGACCTTGAAATGCGCGGTGCGGGCGACATTCTCGGCGCAAAGCAAAGCGGGTACATTTCATCAGTTGGCTTCCACTTGTATACGCGGCTGCTGCGTCAAGCGGTCAAGCGTGTCAAACAGGGCTATGTGGCCGTTGTCAAAGACCTTGGTCCCGCCCCTAAGCCGCGCGCACCAGAGCCAGAAGATACGTTGGTCAAAGACATGTCGCTTGTGTCTGTAGACGTGCCACTGCCAACCGGCTTACCGTCTGACTATGTGACAGAACAACGCTTGCGGCTGCAACTGTATCGACGCTTAGCAGAGATTGAAACGCTGGCCGATGTTGCAGATATGGACGCCGAACTGCGCGACCGTTTCGGGCCATTACCAGAAGAAGTACAAAATCTGCTGTACCAAATTCGGTTACGGATTTTGGCGTATACCGCTGGGGTCGAAAACATTGGCAACGATGGCCGCCGCCTCACCATGCGCAGCCGCTTGTGGGAAGATCAACAGTACCGTTCTAAGGTGCTTGCCTTGCTACCGAATACAGCCCGGATGAGTAAGGGCAAGGTGTGGCTTGAACGCGATCCTGAAATAGACGTTTGGAAACACAGCCTGATGCAAACGATGGAAAATCTAGCGAAAAATCCGTTGATCGGATAAACACAGACTTAAATAAAAAATGCACCCTAGGGTGCATTTTTGAGTCTCAAGGGGTTGGGCTGCTAAGAGGTTTGTATAGTTGTGTCGCGCTGTGGCAACAGCATGGTGTCTAGCTGTCCGATATCATCTGAGTACACCGTGATTTCATTTTTGACACGCTTAGAGATATACATTGCTTTGTCTGCAAGCCGCAGCAATTCCATATCTGTACCTGCATGCGTTGGGCAGATCACAATCCCAATTGAAAGTGAAATCCCCATATTCAAGCCAATTGCAATATCTTGTAAACGCTTGGCAAGCGTAACCGCATCTGCTTCTGTTGCGCTCGGCTGGACCACCACAAATTCATCGCCACCGTAGCGCGCCACCATATCGCTCGCGCGGATAGAGCTCTTCACCTGTAGCGCAAAATCACGTAACAAATTGTCGCCAACTTGGTGGCCTTTCGTGTCGTTGATCAGTTTGAAATTATCAAGATCAATTAGCATCACAGACAGCGGATGTTTATAGCGGTGCGCGCGTTCCACTTCAATGCGCAGTTGCTCAAACAGTGCACGCCGGTTGCTAACCTGCGTTAGGCTATCCCGATGGGCTTTTACATTCAAATCACTAATGCGTTCTTCAGCCTGATGTAATTTACGCGTTAGCTCTGTTTCAATTTCTGCAATCCCTAGTACTTGCTCTATGACAAGTAGCGTGAGGCCCTCATCATCACTACAACCGGCGGGTTGAAACCGGTAATTCATATACACAACGCCCAACTCGGCGTGTTCATGCACAATGTGCTGTAATGAAATCTGGCAGCCATCAACGTCCTTCAAGTTGGCAAGTTCAACTTCTATCCCAACAATTTCAGGAAAAACGTGCGTGGCTAAGCAATTGGTAATTTGGGAGGTTTCTGGCTCACCAATAAAGGTGTTGAAGTTTTTAGAGCGGAATTCTGTTAGGCGCAAGTCTTGATCAATTAATACATATCCGCAGCGCATTGAAAATTTGTGCATTTCCAATGTCTCGCATAACTGATCTAGTTTTGCTATTGACCATTTGTCGGCAGCCTGCGCAGCCGCTGGTCGTTGAACAGAATAATTCATTTAGTACCTAAAATAGCCCTCGTATTAGCAGCATTCATTACATTTACAATGTCTTGTGTTAACGAACCAGTATAAAAAGACTGCTTTACTAACAATAAGACTTTTACTATAGTAACTGAGGTCAAGCGCAAATTGCAATTAGTATGCGATTTGAAATATTTCTCATTTGTTATAGCTTGAAACAAATTTCTAACAGAAAAACTAACGCTTCACAGGCAATTCCTGCAAAGCCGAAGAGTTATATCATTAGTACGCTTTTATAACAAAAAACTGCTACAACAACTGTTATAGCAGTTTATATCATACGATTCAAATTCTATTTAGTAACCGCAACCTTACCATAATAGACAAACCCATAATACATAGTAACTAATATTAGAGCGCTTGCGTAATTTATCTGGTAATTTTGATTACATTAGGTGTTGTCTGGCGGTGATTTTTTCTTTTTCACCTTGGGCGGCGCTGGTGCTAAGGCGTGTGCAATCACTTCATCAAACGTACTGACTAACACTACCTCTAACCCACGTAAGATTTGCTTTGGAACATCTTCTAAGTGCGCCCGATTTTTCTCTGGGATCAGCACTTTCTTTAGTCCGGCCCGGTGCGCCGCAATTAGCTTCTCTTTTAGGCCACCAATCGGTAACACCCGCCCGCGCAATGTAATCTCACCCGTCATTGCCACTGTGCTGCAATACACTTCTCGGTCCGTATAGGCAGACAGCAATGCCGTTGCAATCGTAATCCCAGCCGAAGGCCCATCTTTTGCAATGCCACCTTCTGGCACGTGTAAATGGATATCTACCGCTTCGAATACGCGCTTTTTAATGCCAAACGTCTTCGCATTGGTGCGCAGGTAAGACTGGGCCGCCCGAATTGATTCTTGCATCACGTCGCCAATCTGGCCGGTAATTTGCAGATCGCCCTTGCCTGCCATCACAGAGACTTCTATCACGGTGAGGTCACCGCCACCTTCCGTCCAAGCGAGGCCGGTTGCCACGCCCACTTGATCTTGCCGTTCAGCTTCTAGATCACGCAGTTTGGGAATGCCCAAATACTCTTGCACAACATTGGCTGTGATCTTGGTTGGCACTTTTTGCGCTTCAGCAATTTTGCGGGCAACTTTCCGCGCAATGGTTGCGATTTCACGGTCCAAATTCCGCACACCCGCTTCATAGGTGTACTCGCGGATCACGCGTTTCAAAGCGCCATCTGTAAAGTGCAGCGACTCTGGTTTCAGGCTGTTTTGTTTGAGCTGACGCGGAATCAAGAAGCGGCGGCAAATTTCTAGCTTTTCAGTTTCAATATAGCCGCTGAACTCAATCACCTCTAGCCGATCTTCTAGCGCTGGCGGTAAGTTCCACAAGTAATTTGCAGTGGTGATAAACATCACATTCGAAAGGTCATAAGGCACCTCAAGGTAATGGTCGCCAAACGTATCGTTTTGCTCTGGATCAAGCACCTCTAACAACGCGCTAGCCGGATCACCCCGGAAGTCGTTGCCCAGCTTGTCGATTTCGTCCAGCATCATCAGCGGGTTTGTGGTGCCAGCCTTGCGCATGGTTTGCACAATTCGACCCGGCATTGAGCCAATGTAGGTGCGGCGATGCCCACGAATTTCAGCTTCGTCATGCACGCCACCTAATGAAAGGCGCACAAACTTACGCCCTAACGCTTCGGCAATAGATTTCCCTAAAGAGGTTTTACCCGTACCCGGTGGACCAACAAAACAGAGAATAGGTTGCTTAACGTCCGCATCATCAGCAGCTAAGGATTGCACAGCAATGTGCTCTAGAATACGATCTTTGGCTTTTGGCAACCCAAAATGATGTTCATCCAAAACAGACGCCGCATTTTTGAGGTCGAGGTTATCGTCTGTAGCGTCCCACCACGGCAGGTCTACTAAGCAGTCTAAATAGGTTCGGATTACGGCCACTTCTGGTGCCATCGGTGGCATTTGAGACAGCCGATCCAACTCTTTGAGCGCTTTGGCATTCACCTCTTCTGGCATGGCCGCTGTGGTGATCCGTTCGCGAATCTCGTTGATTTCTTGCGCCCAGATGTCCCCTTCCCCCAGTTCAGACTGGATCGCGGTCATTTGCTCACGCAAGTAAAATTCGCGCTGTGTTTTATCAACCTTCTTTTGCACTTGGCTATGAATGCGATCTTCGAGTTCAAGCACATTCAACTCACGGCCAAGCAGCGAGCTCATGCGCTGGAGCCGTTCAATCGGGTCAAACGTTTCTAGCAGGGTTTGGCGTTCAACCAAGTCCAGATTGAGCGCCGACGCCACCAAATCTGCTAACCAGCTTGGTGAATCCACGTTCATTGCATAAACGTAAGCTTCTTCAGGCAAGCTGCGGTTGAGCTGCACACATTTTTCAAACAGTGCCAAGACTGCCCGCATCAGCGCCTCTGTTTCGGCACTGTCTTCATTAGTATCTTCAATGGGACGTGCCTTCACGCGGAAATACGGCTCAGACTGGATAAACTCCACAATCTCTACGCGCCGTCGCCCTTGGGTCAATACAGAATTGCTGTTATCTGGCATCCGCAACAGGCGCCCAACAGCCACTTCAGTGCCCACAAGGTACAAGTCTGCTTCGGTTGGAAACTCTTCTGAAGGGTCTAACTGTGGCACGGCGATCATGGTTTCGTTGGCATCGGCCGCATCGCTAATTGCCATTAGCGACTTTTCGCGCCCTACTAATAGGGGCGTGACCATGTGCGGATATAACACCACATCGCGCAGCGGCAGCAAACTACATTCAATCAGACCATCATCATCGGTGGCTGCATTTTCTAATTCAAACAGCTCTTGATCTTTTTGTGAAAAAGGCTCGTTTGAAAGAAGGTCTTGGTTTTTTGGGCTTTCCATTTAGCGTTATGGGGTTTGGGTTAGGATGTACTCACGCGCCGCGCCGATCAGCGGAATGCTGCCGGTGACTAACACGCTGGTTTCTACTGCTAACTGTTGCGCAAGCGCAACCGCTTCAGCGATTGTTTCAGATTGATGTACTGCGCCAGCAAAGTCTTCTGCGAATGTACACAGCTCTGCTGGTGGCATTGCCCGGCTCAGTTCTGTGCGGGTAAACACCACTTGACTCACGTGCGGGAGTAAAATTTTCAGCACGCTAGCAATATCTTTGTCTCGCATACTACCGTACACCAATACGGGCCGCTGCGGAACATCCGATTCTACCAGCGTCTGCACCAAACGCTCGGCCGAATCTGGATTATGGGCAGCATCCAAAACAATCGGCGGCGTGCCAGTAAACACTTCAAAGCGCCCCGGCCATTTGACCGTTGCTAGTCCTTCAAAAAAGGCGTCTGGGGCAATGGCAATGCCTTGCTCACGCAGCACATCAACCGTTTCTGCAACAGTGGCTGCATTTTCACGCTGATGCTGCCCCGCCAAGGCCAGTTCAATATCGGCGGCTAGCGGTTCTGTGACGATCACTGCCCGTGATTGTTGCCCAGCGGCGATGGTTTGCAATGTTGTAAGCGCTTCAGCAAAAGGCTGCATGGCAATAACCACCGGCACAGCGGGCTTGATAATGCCACCTTTCTCACCTGCAATTTCTGCGATTGTGTCGCCTAATAAACCGGTGTGATCTTTGCTAATGGCGGTGATCACGCTCACCAGCGGCGTAACGATGTTGGTTGCGTCTAAGCGCCCGCCCAGCCCAACCTCCAAGACTGCAATATCCACGGCCTGATCGGCAAAGTGCTGAATAGCCAAGGCGGTTGCAATTTCAAAATAGGTAATGTTAGGCACCGCTTCAATGTGCGGCTGCATCTTGACCACGGTTGCCGCAAAATCGGCTTCAGAGATCCAGACACCAGACACTTGAATCCGCTCCCGAAAATCGACCATGTGCGGCGAGGTATATAAGCCAACAGAATGTCCGGCAGCTTGCAGCACAGCCGTTAGCATGGCCGCAGTCGAGCCTTTGCCCTTGGTTCCGGCAATATGCACACACGGGTAAGCCTGATGCGGGTTATCGCACCGCGCTAGCAACTGCTGCATGCGCGACAGATTGAAATGCGCCGGGGCATAAACGTCCGCTGGGCGCGCTTCAAAATTGGCATATTGAAAAACGTAATCGAGTGCTGCTTGATAATTCATGGTAAACGTTGCGAAGTATAAACAATATTTGGGTAATTCAGTTAAAATCGCAGCGTGATTTCTAAACACCGCTCTTTCTGGATCTCAATCGGCTTATTGCTTACGGGCTTGGCCTTACGTAGCTATAACCTCGACCTGCGTGCCCTCTGGTTTGATGAAGGCATCACGCTAATGTATGCGCCGCTGCGTTACTTTGAAAACGCCCGCATGGCTTCAGTCTTAGTGGATGTGAATCCCTTTGTCTATCGGCGACTGACATGGGTTTGGACACTGCTAATTGGTAAAAGTATCTGGTCAATTCGGCTCTTTTCTGTGTGGGTTAGCGTACTGCTGATTGCGGTTGTGTATCGGCTCACGTTGGATCTCACCAAGCGCCCGCTAGCCGCTGCCTTTGCTGCCACGCTCACCACCGTTAGCCCAATTCTGATTTATTACAGCCAAGAAGCCAAAGGCTATAGCCTAATTGCGCTAGCTGCCACAACGCTACTGCTGTGCCTCAATCGTATTTATCAAAAGCTACAGCGTCAACAAACGGTTGCGCTTGGCTATTGGCTACTGGCGGTGCTGTGCATTGGCTTGGGGATGGGCTCGCATTATATTTTTGCGTTCCTGTTGGTGACGCTAAACGCGGCCATTATTCTGCACATTATCTTCAAGCGCAATCACACTAGCCAACGCTTTCTACTGCGCTTTTTAGGCGTGCAAACCTTAGTGGCCTGCTTCCTGCTGCCGTTTGTCTGGGTCACCTTTATGGGCGTGACTGGCGCGGTCAGCACCGATCAAATTGATCAAAACAATCTCAACACCGCTGCCGCTTTCTTTGGCCGGCACGCGGTCGATTTCACGCAAGGCCCTTTCACGGGTCTGCCCGCCGATTGTATGCCGCAACAGCATGACTACAGTTGTGGGTATCAGCCGCAGCCCAACTGGGCATTGGGCATTGGCATGTTCCTTGTGACGCTAGCGGGCATTCTCATTGGCGTTTGGCAACTGCGCTGGCAACGTTGGGTTGCGCTGGCGATTGTGATCGTGCCGGTGTTGTTGGGGTACGCCTTCACGCAGTTCAACACATTTTTCTTTCCGCGCTTTTTGCTGTATACCGTGCCGGTGCAACTGGTGTTATTTGGCACGGGGCTGTACGCCCTTAGCAAACGCAGCCGCCTTGCCGCACTGGGGATTGTGGCCGCATTTGTCGCGCTTAGCATCACGCCCACGCGCACGTTATACGCCACAGATACGCGTCCTGATTTTGACTGGCAACCGTTAGCCGCCCAAATCGCGCCGTTAGTAGACGCCGGCGATGGCGCTGTGCACGTTTGGGTCTGGGTGCCGGGCTACCTTTACAGCTATCTACCAGACAATGGCATTGACTATAAGCTAGCCCACTTCACGCCAGAAACGCGCCCAACAGAGCTAACCGACTTTATTGCCAGCAAAAACAAAGTCTGGCTCTTTGACTGGATCACCGGCCCGCGTGACCCGATCAATGACAATGCCAAGTGGCTGTTAGAAAACACGGCCTTTGTCTATGAAACTAATGACACCACCGCCTATGCCAACCTGTTTATCCCACCGCACGCGGTTGATAACGCTGGCGAAGCAACCGAGCAAGTGACCTTTGCAAACGGCCTAACGCTAAATTACGCCGCCATCGATGTAACCAAACAAGCTGGCGATCCGTTTGCAGTTGAACTGCACTGGGACAATCCTGGCACCGAAACACCGTATAAGGTCTTCTTACACATTACCGCTGCTGATGGGTTTGTGCTCGCACAACAAGATGGTGAGCCGCGCAACAGCACACGTCCATTTAATACTTGGATTGGGGACCTGACAGAGTGGAAAGGAACCCTATTGCCCAGTGACTTGGCCGCGGGCACTTATTTTGTCAATGTTGGCATTTATGACCCAGCCACAGGCAACCGCATCTTAACGGACACCGGCGCTGAATTTATCCGCATTGGCCAACTCACGCTGACCCCGTAACGCGCAACGCTCACCCTGCGCAGGTTTGGCGCGGTTTCTGGGCGCTGCTACTCAATGGTAAACTCTGCACGCTATGCGACTTTCACCTCTTATTACTACTATTTCTGCCGTCATTGTTGCTGCTCTTTTGCTGCTCGCTGGTTGGCTTTTCTTACGGCCTAGCGGCGTGCTGTTGCCAGACGCAACGTTTAGCCACGAAACGCTCACGCCAAATGCCGATGGGCTCGACGACATTGCCCGCATTCGCTATACCTTGGCGCGTCCGGCAACGGTTTCTATTTATTTTGAAGACGCCAACGGCACGCGTTTCAATTACCGCGAAGGGAACCCACGTGAAGCTGGCGACTATGAATTGCTGTTCTCTGGCATTGTGCAAGGGTTCACGCTGCCTGGTGAAGATATTGAAGGCACTGTGATGGCCCGCGTACTGCAAGATGGCAATTACACGTGGAATATTGAGGCTACCAATGCTGAGGAAAGCCAGCTGCAAAGCGGTGCGTTCATCGTGGCTGAGGCCGATACGGTATTGCCTGACCTCAAAGGCTTTAGCGTCTCACCAGAAGTCTTTTCACCCAATCGCGATGGGATCGACGACCGCACTTGGATCAACGTCTCACTTGGCAAAGAGGCGCAACTTTCGGTCAATCTGATTGAAACTGATACCGGCATTACGCGTCCGATTGGGGAACGTGAAGGCAACATCCCAGCGGGCATGCCCGGCCTGCACACCTTTGAATATGAAGGCGATGTGGACTTAGGCGTTAGCCCACCGTCTGATGGTACGCATGAAATTGTGGCGTTGGCAGAAGATTTACTCGGTCAAAAAGTAGAATATCGCGGCGAACTCAATATTGAAAATGGCGGCGT